>JAJPYV010000368.1 GCA_021204735.1 Prevotella sp. | reverse complement strand
GTGCACCAGCAGTAGCCAGTGCCATAAAGCATTGTTGGAACGACAGGTTAGTATTTACATATCAGGGAGATGGCGACCTTGCTTGTATAGGTACATGTGAGACAATTCATGCGCTCAACAGGGGAGACAATATCACGATAATCTTCATCAACAACGCTATTTACGGAATGACAGGCGGTCAGATGGCACCTACCACACTTCTCGGTCAGAAGACATCCACCTGTCCTTACGGTCGTGTACCGGAACTTCACGGTTATCCACTGAATATTACAGAGGTAGCCACCAAACTTGAAGGTACCTGCTATGTTACCCGTCAGAGTGTGGACACAGTAGCAGCAATCCGTTCAGCCAAGAAAGCCATCCGCAAGGCGTTTGACGCTTCCATGGCAGGAAAGGGCTCAAGTCTTGTAGAGATTGTAAGCACTTGCAACAGTGGTTGGAAACTATCGCCTGTAAAAGCTAATCAGTGGATGCAGGAGAATATGTTCAAGGCATATCCTAAGGGAGATTTGAAAGATACTTTGAAATAGAAGTTTGGGTAATTCATAAAAACAGAAAAGACATGAAAAAAGAAATTATAATATCAGGCTTCGGAGGTCAAGGTGTTCTTTCCATGGGTAAGATTCTTGCTTATTCAGGACTGATGGAAGGTAAGGAAGTAACATGGATGCCTGCATACGGACCTGAGCAGCGAGGTGGTACGGCGAATGTTACTGTAATAGTAAGCGATGAGCGTATCTCATCACCAATCTTGAGTAAATACGACATAGCGATAGTTCTCAACCAGCCATCTCTCGACAAGTTTGAACCGAAGATCAAGGAAGGAGGAATACTTATCTACGATGGTTTTGGAGTGATCAATCCACCTACCCGTAAGGACATCACCGTTTACCGTATAAATGCCATGGACAAGGCTGCAGAGATGAAAAACTCCAAGGTGTTCAATATGATTGTTCTTGGAGGTTTGCTTCAGATATGCTCTGTAGTCAGTGACAATGGTGTTGAGAAGGCACTCTTCAAGACACTCCCGGAACGTCATCACGGACTTATTCCACTGAACATGGAAGCTATAAAGGCTGGTAAAAACATTATCGAAAAGATGTAGGCGATATTATCGCACGGGATACATTCCAAAAATTAATCTAACTGCCGTTTAACACTGTATATTTGTTTGTAGATTTTCAAATATACACGCTGAACGGCAGTTTTCTTCTTAAATCTAAACGGCAATTTTACTGCCATATAGATATATTTATTAACTAATATTAATTGAGAGTATGAAAAAGTTTTTTACTGTATTGGCGGCCCTCGTGCTGTCATTGACGATTGCTAATGCCCAAGTTGGTGGCAATCAGATTATGAAATCGTCGGGTGATTTGGTAAGTAAACGTTCAGGAATTGGACTTAAATCATTGAATCCCCAAAAAGTGAGGTCCACGCCGAATAGGATTGCGTTGGATAGTGATGAACATTTAATCGGGTTCTATACCACTGATGACCTGCCAGACCTGTCAAGTGGTGAGGGTTACATCGGTATGTATTCAAATCCAGGACAACTGAAAGCCGGTGTAATATTTGAGAATGAAGTGCTGACTAAGCGTGTCGGAGGACAGATAACAAAAGTCCGCTTTGCACTTGCTGCACCAGTTAAAGTAGCCAATGTGGAAGTACGTACATGTACACCTAATTATTACATCAGTGATGAACCAGTATCATCGGTTGACCTATCTTCCACAAGCACAAATATTGGTTGGAATGAGGTAACACTTACCACCCCTGTAACTGTAGAGGAAGGAATGTATTATCTTGTTTCGTTTGAGTACACTCAAACAGATGATCCGAATGTCCCTGCCGCATGGCCTTTGGTTACGGACATGGAACTTAAAACAGACATTACGCCTCAATATGGATTTTTGCTTTATGGATATTGGCCCGATTACGGTGTAACCGACTGGTTCACTATGGGAAATGATTATGGAAATCTTTGTATCCAAGCTGTAGTAAAGGGAGGCAGTATGGTTGATAATGATATCGCCCTTAAAAACCTTACTTTGGATAAATATGCCTCAAAAGGCGACGAACTTGCATATAGCTTTAATATCAAGAGTGATGGAAATGCCATACCGTCATCATACGTTTTGAATATAACAGTTGATGGAGAAGTTGTAAAGACATTGGATACACCTATCGCTTTGACTTCAGGAAATCAGAAAATAAGCGGTACGCTGACTTTGCCAACCGACATATCGATGGGCAGTCATAAGTTTGCAGTTAAAGTTGCAACGATAAATGGAAATGTTCCTACACAGAACACGGATGACGATACACTTGAAGCTACATTTACCATTTATGAAGGTTCAGCCACCCGCCAGATGCACCTTGTTGAGAATTACACATCAGTTAAATGTACATATTGTCCTCTCGGACACGATTTGCTTGAGAAATTACAGGAACTGTATCCAGGCAAATATGCATGGGTAGCGATACATGGAGCAGGTATGGGTTCAGATCCTTTCTATTTGAGTGATGGCAGCACTGATTTTATTGAAAATTTCTCGATGCCTACAGGTAGTGCATATCCGTCAGCAGGATTCGACCGTTACATTCTTGACGATCCCGATTTGAATTCATACGGAACAATAGGAATAGGTTTAGGTTACAGTTCTTTTTATCAAGAGACTGCGGCAAAGATGATTGATGCTGCCGTTACAGATGCATATTCAAAGATTCCTGCATTTGTCAATGTAGATATCGCAACTAACTACAATGAGGCAACAAAGACGTTGGACATCAGAGTGCTTGGAGATGGTGTAAGTGGAGCAAACCAGTTGCTTGACGGCAACCGACTAACCGTTTACCTCACAGAGGATGGATTGGTTTCCACACAGTTGAACAACGGAAAATACGACAATGACTTTGTCCACAACAATGTGTTGCGCAAGATTATCAATGAATATCCATGGGGAGACAATATTAATTGGATAAGTGACAGCAGTTACGAGAACGATTTCACTGTTAAGCTTGATAACTCATGGAATGCAGCCAACATGCACGTAGTGGCATTTATCAGTGGAAGTTATGCAGTTTGGAAGGATGGTGATTGGTATTATGCTAACTATGGAGATGCATACGTGAACAATGCGAATATGGTTAAGGTGGGCAACTCAACAGGTATCAGTAAGGCAATCAGCGATACTAACGTTACCGAGATATCACGCTATACAACCGATGGTCGTCGGATTTCAACTCCTGTAAAGGGCTTGAACATTATCAAGATGTCAGACGGCACTGCACGTAAGGTTATGGTGAAATAAATAATACAATTGGTACGGGAATACTGATATTTTGTATTTTCGTACCAATTCCATAGTTACGAATTATAATTAAAAAAACTAAATTATAGAGGATTTTTTAAACAATTCTCAAAAAACGTTGCATAGTATCAATAAAAACAATTATATTTGCAAAAAATATAATTAGAAAATAAAGAAAATCCAATCCAATGAGGGTTAAGTAAGATTGGATAGAAGTAATAAGAAGTAATCAATTCTGCATTATTGAATTATAGACATTAATTTGTCTAAGTGTGATGCAATACTTGATAAACACAGAGTTGACAATGAATTAATAACATTAGAAAAAACAAAATTGCATGAAGCAACTATTATTGGCTATCCTGATGATAATAGGATTCACCACTACGGTGAAAGCCCAGTT
>JAJPYV010000131.1 GCA_021204735.1 Prevotella sp. | reverse complement strand
TTGAAAGTCATGGCTTGATAAAATCAGGCGTGGGGCTTCGGTTTCCAACCCTTTTCTTGTCAATGTGTTAGCATGAATATGCAAAATAGTTAAAAATTATTAGTCATACATTTAAGAAATTCAATGATAATTATTACTTTTGTAATCTAAATACAAGCAAAATGACAGCATTAGTTGGTGTTTTAAATAGACATGCAGTAGCCATTGCAGCAGATAGTGCTGTTACAATGGGAAATATCCATAAGGTGGTAAATAGCGCAAATAAGATATTTACGCTGTCAAAGTATCATCCAGTTGCAGTAATGACATACAATAATGCGGTTTTCATGGGAGTGCCATTGGACATTATCATCAAAGAATATCGAAAACAATTAGAGGATAAATGTTTCCCTTGTGTAAAGGATTACATGAATGATTTTATAAGTTTCTTACATGCTCGTAATTTCTTCTGTGATGAACGAACCCAACAAGATGTTATGATTTCGTTATTGGATTCTTTTGTCAATGCTTGTCGCAATGAGATACTTCGTGATAAAGGAATTGAGATTCCGCGACAGACTGAAGAAATAATAGAAGAAAAATTAAATGCTTGTTTATTAAGCAACAAAAGTGCGGATAAATGTCCAGAATTTACATCCTATTCATATCAGGATTTTAATAACTATGCAAAAGTTCGCATAGAAAATTACGCTAAAAACAAAAGTATTAAAAACTCAAATCTCTTGAGTGAATCTTTTTTCTATTTTCTGTCAGCAAAATTCTCTCAACCTTTTTACACGGGATTGGTATTTGTTGGCTATGGTGAATCAGAAATATATCCATCCTTGTTTCCAATCAATGTTTGTTTAGGTATTGATAACCATCTAAAATATTATTTGGATGAAAACAATGTTGCTCAGATTACAGAACATGGCACACCTGCAATAATAATTCCGTTTGCCCAAATAGATGTTACACAAACAATAATACGAGGTATAAATCCTTCTTTTCAAGACATTATTTACAATGTAATTGATAAATCTATAACAGCTTTCTCTGCTTCTATTACATCAATACTTGATACAACCCCCTCTACGTCTCTTGTATCAGAAGCAGTTAAAAGATTGAATTTGAAATCTATAATTAATGATATAACAACTCAAATCAATAAGGAAATGCGTGAAACATATACCAATCCATTGTTGAATACTGTTATATCCTTAGATAAAGAAGATATGGCAAACATGGCGGAAAGTTTTATATCTCTTACATCACTTGTCCGAAGGATGCAACCAGGAGAAGAAACTGTTGGTGGTCCTGTTGATGTAGCAGTTATATCTAAGGGTGATGGCTTTGTGTGGATAAATCGTAAATACTATTTTAAGCCTGAATTAAATCCTTCATTTTTTAGTAATTATTTTAAATAAGAAAGGAATTTTACTATGAATACAATGGTTAGTATGTGTTCTCAAACAAATTTGGAAGGAACTTTATTGACAAGGGAGCAAGTTGAAGAAATTTCAACTCGCATATCCCAAAAAGTGTATGAAAATGTGACAAAACAATTAGAAGCAGCCATATCATCGGCTTCCTCTAATAATCAGTAGAATAAAATAGGACAAGTATTTTGCCTAAATTTTGGCTGGCATTTCAAGCAGAATGTGAAATTGATTGAGTTATGCTATTTTGTATTTAGGGCAAAAAAGTTATAGTGGAGACCAGTCATTTCAAATTTTTTTTGCTAATATGAGTATAGAGAGTCAAATAAGAGAATATGCGGAGCATTATGAGACGAAGGATTTCTTGCAGGGAGATCCAAGTTGGTTTATGCACCAGATGGAAGGAGACTGGAATAAGGAGGTTACGGCATTTATCGCCTCATGTCTCAGCTATGGGAGCAGGAAACAGTTTATGCCGAAAATACAGTCGATTATTGATTTCGCAAACGGTGATGTGTATAATTGGATATTGAATGGAAAATTCAAAAATGATGTTCCCGACAATGATAAGGTTTGTTTTTATAGGCTCTATACGCAGCATACTATGTATGTATTGTTTGATGCATTGCGCCAGATGCTTGAGGAATATGGCAGCATAGGTCGTTTTGTAAGGAAAAATGCAAAGAATTGTTTGTCTGCCGTGAAAACGATTACGGGGTATTTTGCAGAAAATGGTATTGAGACGATTATTCCGAAGAACACATCTTCGGCTTGTAAGAGAATTTGCATGTTCATGCGCTGGATGGTTAGGGATAATTCACCTGTTGACTTAGGACTGTGGAGTGATTTCATTGATAAGCGCACGCTTATAATTCCGATGGATACCCACGTGTTGCAGGAGGCAAGACGTCTGGGATTGATAAGCAGTAAGACTACTTCCATGTCGGTTGCATTAAAACTGACGGCAAAATTGGCAGAGATATTCCCCGATGACCCAACCAAAGGGGATTTCGCACTGTTTGGATACGGAATAAAAGAGAGTTAAGAGTGAAGAAGCCCTTCCCCAGCCCTCCCCCTTTGGGGAGGGAGATGTGGGTGTGTTTAAATGATGAATGAAGAGAGTTAAGAGTGTAGGGTTCCAATTTATTATTGAGGACAGGGTTAAGAATTCGTTTTTGCTTGAGAGAATTACAGAAAGAGATTTTTGGTGTCATTATCGTAATTGTCTGATATTGTGTATTAAATAAAAAATCTTAAAACAGAGAGATTTGTAACATAATTTGAGAACAAATAATTATTTTTGCATATTAAATTACTCAACTGAATATAAAATTTAAGATAATAATCTCTCATAAACGCATAGCATGAGAAACAGTATAATTAGCCAGTTGATGAAAACCCAAATGGGGGGGGGTGAAAAAATTTAGCCTTTCCCTTCATTCTCCATGTGAGAGAAATAGAACAGTTTTACATACATATCTGTTATCATTCTTCAAGTTTCCCAATAGCTTTTTTCTTACTCTTAAATTAATCGCAGATTTTTCTGTGGAAAATAATACGTGTGGAAGTACATTTCACGCGCAATACCTTTATGGCTCAAAATTCAATCAATTTCATAATAGGTGTAACATACCCATTTACTATTAGGGTGAAATATGTTTATGAGAAAAATTAATTCAATAAATAATTAAAAACTAATTGAAAATGCCAGTATTTAATATCAATTCTCTCTCAACCGTTGGAGGTCTCAGAAAATCTTTCAAAAAACAATTTGGAGGAACTCTCCATGTAAGATATAACGGTGTATTAGTACATAATTACAGTAATGATTTGGCATTAATAGGGGGCAAGAGTGGTACTATCAACTATTCTAATCAAACCACTGTAGATGCCTTTGAAAAAGACGTGCTCAACATTTGCAATTTGCATGTTAAAGTGTGTACTCCAGATGAATGGATTGAAGTGTTAGGACCAATAAAACTTGGTACTGTGAAAGATTATCCCATACGTACTAACCGTGAAATGATGGATTATTCATTGACAAATAACATACAAACAGTTGGTAATAAATATAAAGGAAGTTTACCAAACGGATATACTCCAAGTGTAAATGATTTATTATGGTATCAAGAAAAGAGAGAAGGTCTGAGCAATTATTATGAGCAGGAACAAGCTCTTAATTTATTGTTTAGAAAATTACCACAAAATAAAAAATTGTCACAAATTTTACTGAAAACAGCTGCATTGAATGATTTTTACAGCACGAATATTTTTGATATCTACACAGTTGCACGTCATATATATGA
>JAJPYV010000336.1 GCA_021204735.1 Prevotella sp. | reverse complement strand
TTAAGAATTAAGAATTAAGAATTCGATTTTGCTTGAGACAAGTTAAGAACAAATTTACTTAATTCTTGTTCATGTTTTTATTGTTGTAATTATTACTTTCTGTTTACAGTTTTCACTGCTTCTGTCCAGCCGGCGTAAAGGCGGGAGCGGACATCATCAGGCATATTTGGGAAGATACGGTTGTCGGAAGTGCGTAGGGCAGCAACCTCATTGAAATCTTTCCATACCTTGCGAGCCAGTCCGTTCATCACCACAGCACCCATAGCAGAAGCCTCCTCAACATCAGAACGGTTGATACAAGCATTAAGCATATCAGCCTGGAACTGCATGAGCAGTTTGTTTTTCGTAGGACCACCATCGACACGGAGTTCTTTCAAGGCTATGTTGGCATGATTTGTCATAAGGTCGAGAAGATCCTTAATCTGGTAAGCGATAGCCTCGAGAGCAGCACGACAGATATGCCCCTTTTCAGTTGCAAGAGTCATGCCGCATATCATCGCCTTAGCCTGTGGATTCCACCACGGAGCACCAAGTCCGGCGAAAGCAGGAACAAGATAAACATTGCCATTATCAGGAACACTGAGAGCAAACTGCTCAACCTCCGAAGGACTGTTGATAAGTTTCAAGTTCTCAGCCAGCCATGCAATTGTAGCCCCAGTGCAATGGATGTTGCCCTCAAAGGCATAGAACAACTTGCCTTGAGCAGCAAAACCGACTGATGTAACTAATCCTTCGGGCGCATTAATAGCCTTCTCACCGATATTCACCATAACGGAAGAGCCCGTGCCGTAAGTAGCTTTGCCCATACCAGCTTCAAAGCACATTTGTCCAGCAAGAGCACCATGAGAATCACCGAGAACGCCGGCAATGAGAATTGGCTTATCGAAAAGACCTTCTATTGTAGTCTCACCGAAAAGAGAATCACAAGGCAGAGGCTTAGCCATCATGTTGCGGGGAATATTGAACAGTTTCAAAAGTTCATCGTCCCAATCCAAAGTATGGATATTGAAGAGCAACGTGCGGGAAGCATTAGTGTAATCAGTAACATGCTCCTTGCCGCCAGTGAGTTTCCAGATAAGCCACGAGTCGATAGTACCCATGAGCAGTTCGCCCTTGTCTGCCATTTCCCTTGCACCCTCTACATTATCGAGAATCCATTTCACGCCACTTGCCGCAAAATAAGGGTCGATGAGCAGTCCGCTGCGTTCACGTATCATCTCCGTGTAGCCACGCTGCTTCAAGTCCTCGCAGATATCCGCACCACGCTGGCATTGCCATACCACAGCATGATAAATCGGTTTGCCTGTGAAACGGTTCCACACGACAGCCGTCTCACGCTGGTTGGTTATCGCCAAAGAATAGGAGATATTATCCCCCTGAATAGTACTGACAGCCTCTTTTATCGCCTCAACAGTGTTATTGTAAATCTCCTCAGCATCGTGCTCCACCCAACTAAGTTGGGGATAATACTGCTTGTGAGAAACATTCTTGCGGCAGATAAGGTGGCAGTGCTCATCGAAGATCACCGCCTTTGTTGCCGACGTACTTTGGTCAATTGCTATTATGTAATTCATACAATGCTTCGCAAGTTAAAAGTTAAAAATTAAAAGTTAAAAGTTTAGAGTCACCTGCATTATCGCTTGCGGATTCTCAGTTCTCTAAGCTCCTGTTGTTTTCCCCTTGAGTTCTTCGTGGAATTAAGTGGTAGGTTACACAAAAGCTTTTGCGGTTTCGTAAATGCCGTCGGCATCCATCTTGTAGTAATGGAAAATCTCCAATGGTTTGCCGTGAATAGCATTCTCATCAGGAATACCGAGGATGCGCATCGGGACAGGGCAGTTTTGAACCACCGTCTCTGCGACAATAGCACCTAAGCCACCAAACATACTATGCTCCTCAACCGTGATTATGTGCCCCGTTTCCTTAGCAGCACGGATAATAGCATCAGTATCAGCAGGTTTCAGTGTGTGCATATCAATGACACGGGTAGAGATACCCTCCGCACTCAGCCGTTTGCCAGCTTCGAGAGCATGGTAGACAGTCTCACCAGCAGCGATGATAGTCAAATCCTTACCGTCAAGCAATTGGATAGACTTGCCAATCTGGTAGTTGAAATCATCATTCTCATAAACGTCAGGCACAGCATTTCTGCCGACACGGACATAAACAGGATGAGGATAATTGACAAGTTGTTCAACCAACTTGCGGGTCTGGCGGGCATCGCAAGGCAGTACTACCTGCATGCCAGGGAAAGTGCGGAGAACCGCGATGTCGTGAAGACTGTGGTGAGTAGCACCGAGAGCGCCGTAAGCCACGCCGCCGCTTACACCGAGAATTTTGACAGGCTGGTTGGAGTATGCCACATCCACCTTAACCTGTTCTAAACTGCGGGCTACATAGAAGCAAGCAGGACCGCAGACGAAAACCTTTTTGCCGCAGGAAGCCAAACCAGCAGAGATGCCGACAGCGTCCTGTTCAGCGATACCACATTCAACGAACTGTTCAGGCAGTTGTTTAGCAAAGTCAGTCAACGTAACCGAGCCGCGTGCATCGGTAGTAACAGCTATGATATTTTTATCTTTTTTGCCGAGTTCCACCATCATATCGGTGAACGCCTTACGACAGGCAACACTTTTTATTTCCATTGTCAACAATTCTTTTTAAGTTCTTCAATGCGGTTAGAAATCTCTGTGATGGCTTGCTGATATTCTTCTTTTGAAGGAACGCCATGATGCCATTTGAGCACATTCTCCATATAAGAAACGTGGAAGCCCTTAGTGGTGTGAAGCACAATCATGTGAGGCTTGCCATTGTTGTAGTCGATATTCTCTATACATTCCACTATAGCCTTGATGTCGTTGCCGTTGATTTGGTGAACATCCCAGCCAAAGGCAGTCCAACGGGCACCGATGTCTTCAATTTTCATAACATTCTCCGTAGTGTCACTGATTTGCAGTCCGTTGCGGTCAATCATTGCAACGAGGTTATCGAGCTTGTAGTTGCTGCCAGCCATAGCCGCCTCATAGATAGAGCCCTCGCCCTGTTCACCGTCGCCCATAAGAACGAATGTGCGGTAGGATTTCTTGTCCATCTTCGCTGCGATAGCACAACCGACACCGATAGCCAAACCATGACCGAGAGCACCACTGTTGAACTCGATGCCAGGAACCTCGATTGTGGGGTGACCAGCCAAGACTGACAGATAATCGCCGTAAGTATCCAAAAATTCTTTTGTGATGAAGCCTTTTGCTTCCAATACGCAGTAGAGAGCCTCAACACAGTGGCCCTTGCTCATCACGAAACGGTCGCGCCCGTCCATTTTCGGATTTTTCGGGTCAACGTTTAATATACGCAGATAAAGTGCCGTCAACACGTTCAATGAAGATAAGTCGCCCCCGATGTGACCCGCACCAGCCTTATAGACTATCTCCATCAAGCGTTTCCTGATTTCCTCGGATTTCAAGGTCAACTCAGGAATGCTAATTAACTTGTCCATGTTCGTAGTCAGTATGTTTTATTTTGTTTGTTTTTCGATTGTCAATTAATTTGCACAAATTTATACATTATTTCTAAAAGACGAATATAAAATCACAAAAAACAAAGAATTTTGACATAAATAAAGATTAAAGACATTGAATCAACACTGCAAAAAATTAAGTGAATTTTCAATGTGGTATTGCTTAATTTTTTTCATTTTGTTTGGTTGGGAAGGAAAAATATAGTATCTTTG
>JAJPYV010000350.1 GCA_021204735.1 Prevotella sp. | reverse complement strand
GGAGTAGGGTAAGTTTCTTGGCATGCTGCTGCTTTTTAATGAATTTTGTATTAAAATCATCGAATGATTGAGTACAATCCCAGTTACACCATTCCAAAACAATGTAAGCTCCAGAAATACCATTCTCTGGAAAGTAGCCTTCATTTCCCTCAACAGTCGCTCTTAACAAGAACTCTTGTTCTTTCCCCTTTTCTTCCACAGCTTGCACTTCATCGGAGCAGTTGGAATAGAAGCTAAGTAATTGCTCATATACATCCTTGCTCACTTGAATAGGAATAACATTCATACCTCTGTTACTGATGTGAGATTTTGTGAATTCTTCTGATGATGTCATATCCTTTGTCAGGAGTAAAGTAGTGGTCGTATTCCCTTTCAAATCCAACATATCATTCAAATCCCAATCCCAGACATCATTACGTGTGAGTGACCAAGACCCCATGTATTTTGCTGCACAAAGTATAAGACTTGCATCCTTTATGTTATAAGATGGATCGTGATAAAAATATGTTTCATTGTAGCCTCCCTTAATCTGCACTGCCATCAATATATACTTATCCTTTGGCATTGTCTTGTTGTTGAATACAAGTCCGTATGCCTTGCTGGTGTCTAAGAGACGCTGCTTTTCCTTCTGTGTATAACATATTTTGTGGGGATAAAAGCCCAAATCGGATGTTTTTCCCACTGGCAGTTTCACCTTGACAATTTCACTTGTTTTCTCCTCTATGTTGTGCCTAAGTAAAGTTACTTGCTTTGGCTTATTCGCTTGCAGGATAGTCTCTAAGTAGAAATAGTCCAAATCGCTATTCAAGTCCTCGTTTGTCATCCAATCACCATAAGAGATAATTATGTCTCCGTTTCTTAGATTAAGTGGGTACGCTATAGCTGTATCTGTCACCTCTATGCAATATGCCTTGGGGAGGTTCCTCTTGAAGGTTCCCATTTTTTCTTTCGGGATTTCCTTTCCGTATTCGTCATAGTAAATAGTTTCTCTGTTCTTGTTATAACTTAAGAAGAAATATGGCGTACCGCCCTCCCATAATGGTGTTAAATACGAAGGTTCATCAAATTCATTCCGCCCCACCAAAGAACTAAATTCCCCATACATAGTATGATTCGCATCACAGGTATAGTATAAATTATCGATATATCCTACTCTTGCAAGTTCTCCGTATGGCGTTATGTCCCATTGCTTAATAATCTCACTCATGTCTGCCGAATATTCAACAACATGGTTTTGGTAACAAACTCCGTTTGAATTAAGAGAAACTGTTACAGTATGGGCTATAGAATCCGTAAAATAAGTATTACTTTCGAGTTCGTTATCATCTGTATCTAACTTCACATCTGTTTCTATTAATTTTCCTTCTAAATCAACATATTTCGTAATGTACTTGTGCCATGGGCCGTTTGTCACAGTCGCAGGCCTATTGTTCATATCATAATAAGCCACTAAGATGTTACGTCCCTTTGAATCTACCGAATCTATCCTTTGCAAATCCAAATTATACCATTTCCTTAGTTCGTTGCCTGATTTATCTCGATAATATTCAAAATACAATTCCAATGAATCCGCATTGCTTATATAATCCATTTGCGAAGTGTATGCAGATTCATCTTCATTACAAGTAAAGATTCTTTTGCAGTACATATCACCATCATAATTATTATTTACATATTTTCCATCTGCACCTTTGTAAATTGCAGAAAGAAGGTTACCTTTTGGCGAATATTCCCCTTCCATTTCAGCAATTCCTAAACTGTCTCCTCGTATAAGATTGCCATTTTTATCGTAGTATGCCTGATGAACTATATATCCATGATCATTATACTGATATACGATTTTATTAAAGCCGTATGTTTTCTCCGTATCAGGATTCCCATCAGCGTCTATCGCCATTTGCTCTGTCATCCTTCCCCATTCATCGTATTTATATTTCCACCCATAGACACCATTTCCGTCTTTCCTTGTATCTGGCATAAGTATAGGTTTCCATTCTGCATCATGTGCTATTTGGTACAATCGAGCACCATTCTCATACACTACTTCCCAACCACAGTTCCCTGCATCATCAATAATTCTGTCACCGACAATATTTAATGAAGCAACTAAAGTCACATGTCCATCGTCATCATACTCCCTTTTTGTTCCGTAAGCTCCGTCACTATCCTTCTGTGGAAAGCCGAAACGGTCTGTATATGTGCATAATACCTCAAACCCTCTATCATCAAGTGTTATATGCATTACATTTGCATAGCCCGCATCATTTCCTAAGCTGTCTGTACGCAAAAAAACAGGCATTCCCCAACTGTCTGTAAAACTGCCTGTATATTCGTTATCCCCAACTTTCATCGGGGAATATATGTAAATCACATTGCCATCGTTATCCAAGCCTCTTTCTTGTATTACTTCCTTGCCTGTGGCATCACCTATAAACTCCCATTTGCATACTGTTTTAAGTTTCTCTTTCCATTCCTTGTTCGCCCCTTGGTCGTTATCATCAAATTGATTTACAAGATACGTTCCCAAGCCAGAAACAGGATTCCCATATCCGTTGAAAGATTCTATATATGTCCAATTTCCCGCAATGTTTTTCTTCGTTAATTTATAGTATGTAGATTGATGACTCGCCTCTTCCTTTGTCAGTTTCTTTCCCACACCAACCCACCAGCCGTTCTTCTTGACTATTTCTGCAAAATAGGCGGAATCTTTCTTAACAGCCATGGCAGACTGGGCAATCTGAGTCTGTCTCGATGAAGTCAATGCTTTGTTAACGCTTTTTTTTGTATCTTTCGTGCCAGAGCCACCGATTACACTGGTTTTTTCCTTGCCAGTATCCATCTGGTTAAGCCTTGCGGTCACGTTTTTCGATATCTGCTGGGCATTACATACGTTCCATTGGAAAGCAAGCAGCACGGCAATTACGAGTTTATAATAAAAATGTGTATTCATTGTTTTATGCTTGATGTGAGTCTTTTGTTTTCCGTCTTTGTCAGGTTCATCAAATGAAGCTCCGCACCACAATTTTCGGCGGAAACTTTATATTTCAATAAACTATAAGTATCTTTCGCCGGGTTCGGCCTGGCAATAAGCAATGTCCCTCCCGAAGCCTGCAACCTTTCTATGATAGTTGCCTCCATATTAGTGTTGTTGCTTGGGAACACGAGTTCGCTGCCCACCCTTATCAGTATATCCCCGTCTTTCAGTCCGTCATCCACATTCGATAGGGATTTGGCATTGTAAAAAGTACCTTTTTTAGATAAGACATGAATAAAAAGAGCAGAAAAATGTGAAACATTGCCTTGCACATCTGTTTTTGCTATAGACATTACTGTTTTATTTCCCATCATTTCTGTATTGCTATAGTTGTATGGTGTTTCGCTGATTGAGATGCAGTTATTGTCCTTCTGGAAATAGGATGTTTCCCCAAATTCGTTGAATGCTGTGGCGGAAACCATATTGCGCCGCGCCTTGTCGCTGAATGGATAGAGTACCGACATCTTGTAATAACATGCGTTGTCTCTGTCCCAGTTGGGGCATCTCACAGGCGTTCCATCGATCCCCGCTACTGCATGAGCCACTCGTATGCCAAATTCGTCATATTCAGACCATTCTGAACTCAAGATATTGCCATCATTGTCTATAAGATATATTGTTCGTATATTGTTTGTCACTTTGTCCCTTGTCAAAACAAATTTGCATACATAATTATCCAAATCAGTGTATTCTACCGTCTCTTTCACTATGTCTTCTTT
>JAJPYV010000369.1 GCA_021204735.1 Prevotella sp. | reverse complement strand
AAAAGCGGAAATGTCATACAAATGAGGAGAAACAATCCTTTCATAAAAATGCCCCAAAAGCTATATCGACTTTTGGGGCATTTCTGGATTTGCATTTATCAGTTTAGTTTGTGCTGGCACAGAATTTCTTGGCAGCACGCAACTGGTGGCGCATAATGCTCAGGAATTCCTGACTCTCCTGCAGAATGTTCAGGTAGAGCAACGTAACCTTAAAGTTAGTGTCGTTATCCTGCTGCATACGGTCGAGCACCACTTTGCGCATTAATGAAAGCTCGCGTTTACACTCGTTTGCAATCTCTGATGTCTCCTCATATCTGTCATACCTATTGGTGGAGATCATCTGCTCCGTATTATCCATCAACTCATTTATCTTTCTCCTTATATCCTCAAATTCATTAAGATAAGCCTCTGGCATAGGACTGAAACTGTTGTCCACGTGTTCCTTTATCGGTTCAAGCATACGACGGAGACAGTAAACAAATTGCTGATCACTGTTCACACCAAGGTGGAACCATGTATTTCTCTCTAATGCGATGTCTGTCGGTATTCGTCGTATTGCTAATAATTCCTTGCGGCGATATTTTTTCAGCGTTGTCTGTTCATCCTTCAAGGATTTCTCACATTGGCGCAACAGGCGCAGATTTTCTGTCTTCACGCCATCCAAAATATCATTAAACCTTTGCACAGCAAAACGGGTAACATAGCTCTGTGTGCGTGTAACGTGTCTTAGGAGCAAGTCCCAAACTATCTCCCTGTCTTTTGTGCGCATCATAAGTTGGAATACATCATCCTTCCTCTCATCCCTTACCTTCTTGGCATATTTCCGGTTGCTGTTCCAAATCAGGTAGATATCGAGTCCCATGAAGATAATCATGATAGGGAAACCTCCGAAGTGCATCAGCGCACATACTATCGCACAAGTCACGAAAGCTACACCAGCAGTAACAAACCAACCACCGATTACGGAGATTACACCGGTTACACGGAATACGGCACTCTCACGGTTCCAGGCACGGTCTGCCAACGAACTTCCCATTGCAACCATAAATGTAACGTATGTGGTTGAGAGTGGTAACTTATAGTTTGTACCGATTATTATGAGCATTGCAGCAAGCACAAGGTTGACGGCGGCACGCACCTCGTCGAAAGCTGCGCCATTTTCAAGGTTGATATCATCCTTGTTGAAACGCAGGTCTATCCATTTCAACAATCCTTTCGGTATTATCTTCGCAACAGCCTCACCTACATCCTGCGTAAACCTTACAATACTGCGGGCTGCCCTTGACGACCCGAACATCTCATCGCCCTCATCCTGACGACTGAGGTCCACACTTGTCTTTACAACATTTTGTGCCTTCTTTGAAGTTGCCATCGCTGTTATCATTATTATACCGGCAATAAGAAGATAAATCAACGGACTCTTTGCGGATGTCATCAGTGAAGTCATCTTGAATGCTTCTGGCACACCATTACCGTTTGCCATGAAATCTCTCATTGAATCAAGTCCTGCAAGTGGAACACCGATAAAGTTCACAAGGTCATTACCAGCAAATGCCATTGCCAACGAGAATGTTCCTGCAAGCACAATCAGTTTAAATACGTTGATACGCAATAGGTGCAATATTTCCATAAGCACCGTACCTCCACAGAACACGGCAAGCAAAAGCATCGGTGTGTTTGCTTTTATCCAGTCGCGCGACACCTCACTGATATATGGCGACTTGCCGACACCCATGATGAAAATGAAATATGCCAATGCTGCGAATGCTATTCCTCCGAATATGGCTATCGTGTATCGAAGGTGTTTCTTATAGTTAAATGTAAATATTACACGTGAAATCCATTGTACTAATGTGCCGAAAAAGAATGCTATTGCCACCGATACGAATATGGCAATTATCACGCTCAATGCCTTGTCACTGTTCAACAAATCGTAAATCGTTAATGATGGATCGGCATGCATTTTCAATATGGCAAGGATAAATGTTCCTCCCAACAACTCGAAAACTAACGATACCGTGGTAGATGTTGGCATACCTAATGTGTTGAACATATCCAAAACAACGACGTCCGTAACCATAACCGCTAAGAAAATCGTCATCACTTCATGGAATGAATAGTTTTCCGGACGCATAATTCCATGACGGGCTACATCCATCATACCAGCACTCATTACGGCTCCTATCAAAACACCCACAGATGCCACTATCAACACCGTACGGTATTTTGCCACCTTCGCTCCAATGGCTGAATTTAGAAAGTTTACAGCGTCATTGCTGACTCCAACAAATAAGTCGAATACTGCCAAAAGCAGCAGGAATGCGACAATCAAAAAATAAATTTCTGTCATATCTGTCAATCAAGTAATATTTTCACGCTGCAAAAGTAAAAATTGCTTATTACAGAGATTTTAAACAGATATTTCAATTGTGTTACAAAAAAGACATAGCCGAATAAAGCCATGCCCTTATTATTATGAGAAAAGTGAAAACCAGAGATTTTTCACTTTATTATTCTTTTGGCGAAATATCTCACTGGATACCATACTGCTATAAATCCTACTATAAGAACAGTGAAGAATATTATTACGATATCTTCTAAGTGTACACTCACAGGATATGCGTCTACAACAAACGAACCGCTACTCTGTCCAAGTGAAACAAGTCCGTATGTTTGCTGTAACCAACAGAGCAGCAAACCGATTAATATACCGACAATAGCTCCGATAGCAGCAATCATCCTGCCCTCAAAAAGGAAAATCTGTGTTATCTGTTTGTCGTTCGCTCCCATATTTCGCAACGTAACAACATCTTCTTTCTTGTCAATTATCAGCATTGACACCGAACCGATTATATTGAAGCATGCCACGATAAGAATGAAAGTAAGAAAGATATAAGCGATGAATTTCTCTACCTTCATTATGCGGAATGTATCCGACTGCTGTTCCATACGGTCAAGAACCTTGTACTTATCACCGGCAATCTCTTGCATTCTATCTTTCACAGCATCAAGGTCGCTCCCATTCTTGAGCCGCAATTCTAATTGTGTAACCATTCCTTGCATTCCGAAAAGATTGCGGGCAAAGTCTATTGACGTGATTACATGGTCACGGTCATAGCGCGACTGGCGCACGCAGAACACTACACCTGGGGATATCAACGAGTCTTCAACAAAACTCTCTGTCGGGTTCATCATGTCAAGTTGCCCTTCTCGTTTGGGGGCGTAAATTTTCATGAAACCTTGCCAGTTGGCACTCATACCAAGATTTTCAGCAAGTCCGATACCTACGATGCCAAATTGCAAGTTGGCGGCATGGAGTGAAAACCCGCCATCGCCATATAGTATTTCGTTGATATGTGTCAGTTCATCGAAATTGTCATCCACTCCTTTCACTTTCACCATCGCCTGTCTGTCATGATAGAAAGCTAATGCCTGGTCCTCCACACATTCTGTTGCCACATCAACCTGTGGCAGGTTGCGGATTTCCGTAAGGATTGGGTCATCAGCTGGGGCTGACTTTCCTTGTGTCGGTACTACTTCTAATTGTGGGTCAAACGCTGTAAGTAGCGATGCCACTAAGTCGTGAAAACCGTTGAAAACGCTCAATGTTACTACAAGTGCCATCGTAGCGACAGCTACACCGACCATACTGATACCACTGATGATGTTGATGGCATGTGTACTCTTCTTTGAAAAAAGATAGCGACGGGCGATGTAGAAGGGGAAATTCATTTCTTCAACAATTCGTCAATGTGTTC
>JAJPYV010000264.1 GCA_021204735.1 Prevotella sp. | reverse complement strand
ACACTACTTCTATCCTGCCGCGACGATGTGTCTCGCCATCAAAATCATTGCCCATTACTCCGCAAATATACAAAGACGTTTTAAAAATTGCAAAGATTTATGACGTTTTTTTGTAATAGTAGATTATTTAACTATATTTGTACCGTATATGGGCATATTGTATCTAATTCCCACTCCTGTGGGCAATATGGAGGACATGACTTTGCGCGCCATACGCATTCTCAAAGAGGCTGATTTGGTGCTGGCTGAAGATACTCGTACTTCCGGTATCCTTCTTAAGCATTTTGACATTAAAAACCACCTCTTGTCTCACCATAAATTCAATGAGCATGCTACTTCGGCTTCTATCGTGGAGCGCCTGAAAGCTGGCTCTACAATTGCTCTTATCTCTGATGCTGGCACACCAGGAATCAGTGACCCTGGTTTCTTCCTCGTGCGTGAGGCAATAAATGCCGGCGTTACCGTTCAATGCCTGCCTGGTGCCACTGCGTTCGTTCCAGCTTTAGTGTCATCGGGACTGCCGTGCGACCGGTTCTGCTTCGAGGGCTTCCTTCCGCAAAAAAAAGGAAGAGCTTCACGATTGGACAGTCTGAGAAATGAGACGCGCACAATGGTGTTCTATGAATCGCCTTATCGTGTAGTGAAGACATTGGAGCAGTTCGTGGAGTATTTCGGTGGAGAACGATTAGTAAGTGTCTGCCGTGAAATATCGAAAATCCATGAGGAAAGTGTGCGGGGCTCTCTTACGGAGGTTATCGCTCACTTTAAGGAAACAGAACCGCGTGGCGAGTTTGTTATCGTCGTGGCTGGTAAAGAGATTAAAAAGAACTCTGATACCAAGAAAATGAAATAAATCACTAAACTTTTAAAAATATGAAAAAACTTCTATTTTTCGCAGCTTGCCTCATTGCATTTGCTGCATGTAAAAACGGAAATTCTGGCCCGAATTTGCCTGAAGACAATCAAAACGACTCCCTCCAAAGTGCCCTCGAACAGAAGGACAATGAGATTAACGAGATGATGAGTCTCTTTAACGAAATTGAGGAGGGCTTCCGCCTTATCAACGAGGCCGAGAATAATGTAAATCTCGCCAAAGAGGGTGAGGGTGCCAACATGGCTGACCGTATTCGTGAAAACATCAAGTTCATCCAGCAGCGTATGGCTCAAAACCGTGACTTGATTGCAAAACTCCAAAAACAATTGAGCGAGAGTTCTATCAACGCAGAGGAATTGCAGAAAACTGTCGAGAGTCTTATGACGGAACTTGAAGAGAAAAATAATGACTTGAAAGACTTACGTGCCCAGCTGGAAGCCAAGGACATTCACATAACAGAGCTTGACAATACTGTCAACTCTCTCAGTAAGGACATCAGTGAACTTAAGACTGAGGGTGAGCAGAAGAGCAATACTATAAACACTCAGGACAAGCAACTCAACACTGCTTGGTATGTGTTCGGTACGAAGAGTGAACTCAAGGAGCATAATATCCTTGTTAGCGGTAAAGTTCTGCAATCAAACTTCGACAAGAGTTATTTTACAAAGATTGACATCCGTGAGGTTAAGGAAATAAAACTGTATTCAAAGTCGGTTGATGTTCTTACAACTCACCCATCAAGCAGCTATACACTCGCTCAAGACGTAAATAAACAGTACGTTCTGCGCATCTCTAACCCTCAACTTTTCTGGAGCACCAGCAAATACTTGGTTGTACAGGTTAAATAACTTCACTTGAAAGATTTCTTCTTTACTTCCGCAAAGTAAAGAAGAAATCTTTCATTATCTTTTTGCATTCTTCTTCCAAAACGCCAGAAATAACTTCTGCTTTGGGGTGCAGGGTGTTTGGGGCAAATCGTCTGTATCCTTTTTTCTCATCGCTCGCTCCATAAACAATGCGCTTTATCTGCGCCCAACCGATTGCTCCAGCACACATGGCGCATGGCTCAACAGTAACGTACAGCGTGCATTCATCCAAATATTTTCCGCCCAATGTATTTGCCGCCGCCGTTATTGCCTGCATCTCTGCATGTGCAGTTACGTCGTGCAATGTCTCTGTCAAGTTATGAGCCCGTGAGATTATCCTGTCCTTACACACTATCACCGCCCCTATCGGTATCTCGCCCTCCGCAAATGCCGCCTCTGCCTCTGCAAGTGCCTTCCTCATGTATTGCTCGTCTTTCGTTGTTTCCATAACTCTTTTATTAATGTATATACGGATGTTATACGCATCTTTATATATCTTCCGACTTCCAAAATTATGAAATCTTGTCAAATATGCCAAATATCTAAGCATTATGTTGTGGAAATTTCGTATTTTTGCATATACAACGGAGAATAAACCAAACATGGCTCTATAATAAATGGAAAACGTAAAAGTAATAAATCTGAAAGAGACTGACTCTACAAACCGTTTCCTGCGTGAATACAATAATGAAGAAGGACAACTTATGACAGTTGCCTCTGCGGAATACCAAACTGCCGGGCGTGGTCAGGGCGCAAACTCTTGGGAGAGCGAGCGTGGCAAAAATCTCCTTTTCAGTATATTGCTTCATCCCCATAATGTTACTGCGGCAAGACAGTTCGTGATGCTCGAGACTAAATCTCTCGCTATTCGTGACTCTTTGGCGGAACTTGTTCCTGACATCTCCATAAAATGGCCCAACGACATCTATTTCCGTGATCTTAAAATCGGCGGCACTCTTTCGGAATGTAACATTAGTGGAAAATACATGAAAAACTGTATCCTCGGCACGGGACTAAATGTCAACCAGCGGACGTTCACAAGTGATGCGCCCAATCCTATATCGTTGCATAACATTCTCGGACATGAAACCGACAGGAAAGCTTTGCTTGACATGATAATTGACCGATTTGTGTATTATCTCAAAATGGTGGAAAGCAATCAACTTGATGAACTCGATAATCTCTACGCAAATTCATTATATCGCCGCACGGGTGTTTTCGAATACGAGGACTCTAACGGCAAATTCATGGCAGAAATAGTGAAAGTTGAATCTAATGGCATTTTGGTATTACAGCGAAACAATGGTATAGTGAATAAGTATGCTTTCAAAGAGGTCAAATTCATTATTTGATAGTAATTAATTACTAATAAAATACTTACTAATATGATTATTACTAATAAAGTTATTACTAACATAAATATTACTAACGAAACACTTACTAATAAGACAATTACAAAATTTCTAAATATCTGATATATGGCAAAGTACAAAAGAATTTTATTGAAACTAAGTGGTGAGAGTCTCATGGGCAAACAGCATTTCGGCATCGACCCTGAAAGGCTCAGTGACTACGCCCAACAAATTAAGGAGGTTCACGACATGGGTGTGCAGATTGGTATCGTAATCGGTGGTGGCAACATTTTCCGTGGTTTGAGTGGTGCTGGAAAGGGCTTCGACCGGGTGAAAGGTGACCAAATGGGTATGTGCGCCACGGTAATCAACTCGCTTGCACTGAGTTCCGCCCTCGGTGCTGTGGGTGTAAAGACCAAGGTGCTCACTGCTATCCGCATGGAACCGATCGGCGAGTTTTACAGCAAGTGGAAGGCTATTGAGGCTATGGAGGCTGGGTATGTTTGCATTTTCAGTGCCGGCACGGGCTCACCTTACTTCACTACCGACACTGGCAGTTCGCTGCGTGGCATAGAAATAGAGGCTGACGTGATGCTCAAGGGTACTCGTGTTGACGGCGTTTACACTGCCGACCCGGAAAAAGACCCTACCGCCACTAAGTTCTCTGACAT
>JAJPYV010000318.1 GCA_021204735.1 Prevotella sp. | reverse complement strand
TAAATGGTGTTGTTTGTCGTGATATGCAAATAATCAACGTCTGCAGGGCATGTCCAACCCTTTGGTATATAAGTGTAGTTGGCATCGGCTGAAGAAGCCACCTCAACCACCTCTCCAAAAAGTTTTGCTTCCTTAATTGCTTTCTTTGCCCATGTACCTGTGTTCAGGTATGCAGCCTTTTTCTCAAGGAAATTGTATGGAACCATGCAAAACTCAAGAGATGCACCACCACCAAGGAAAATAACGGAATAGTCTTTCGGTGTGTCGAGAAGTTCTTTTATTAGTGCTTCTGCCTCATCCACTACTGGCTGGAAATCTTTTGCCCTGTGACTGATTTCTGCCAAAGAAAGTCCACTACCATTAAAGTCAAGGATTTGCTTGGCCGTATTTTCAATGACCTCTCGTGGAAGCATTGATGGACCTGCATTAAAGTTGTATTTCTTCATCTTTTTTAGTTGTTAAAATTACAATTGCTTTTTATAATTTCTTATTTTCTGCGAAGTTACTCCATTTATTTGAAATACACAAATTTTTCATATACAAATAATGTTAGATGTGCTTAGGATTTCATATAAAATTGTATTGCATGTCATACAATTTCTTATCATAATCGCCCCAAAAATTACATTTTGAAAACATTACTATTTTGTTTATCAAAATTAATTGCCTAAATTTGAAAATTCGAAATATATATATTATCCCCATTCCCTAAAATTGTGATAATCACAATTTTGGGGTTTAGCGAGTGCAGAGCCAAACTTGTTTTGTGCTATACCGAGCATAACAAATTAGCTCACCTACGCCGTAATCTCAGTATTGAGCAGATAGCGGACAGGGCTACATGTTCTCCTCTTACGGTATATCGCATTGAAAAAGGTGTAGCGACAGTGGCGATTGGCATTTATTTGCGTGTTCTTAATGCCTTGCAACTCGAAGATGATATCTTGTTGCTTGCCAAAGAAGACAAATTGGGAAAGGCATTGCAGGACTTGAGTTTGAAAAACAGAAAACGGGCAAGTAAAAAAATTAAAAATTAATTATGTTCTCTTGTTTGTGATTTTTTTGTACTTTTGTAAAACAAATGAAAAATGCATTGAGAGAATGATTATAAAACCTTATTAAACAATACTACTATGGATGAGAATGTAATAACCGTTACTGGTAAAGGAGCAATTCATGTTATACCTGATGTTACCCGTCTTGAGCTGACCTTGCAGAGCATTCACGACAGTTATGAGGAAGCCTACGAACAGGCGAAAGCTAATACCGAAAAATTAGGCAAAGTAATGAGTGAAGTGAAGTTAGACTCAAAACTGCCTAAGACAATACGTCTTGACATTGACAAGGAGACTGTCAATGAATATGACAAATACAAGAATTATACCGGGCAGAAGTTCATTGGCTTTGCACTTGACCATCGGGTAAAGATAGACATTGGAATGGATAATGTCTTGCTCAATTCGATTGTGAAGCTTATCGGTCAGATGCTTAAACAAGCAGAGATTAACATCTGCTATACTGTCAGAGACACCAGACCTTCACAATTGCGAATGCTGGAACGTGCTGTTACGGACGCAAAGGATAAGGCTGAAATAATGGCCAATGCCTGTGGTTGCAAACTTGGACTTGTAAAAAATATCAACTACACTGTACACGAACTGAAAATCTTCTCACAGGCACGAATGATACATGGTGCAGACGAAGCAGCATGCTGCAATAAGGAATCATTAGATATCACACCAGATGATCTTGAAGTTTCTGATAACGTGACAGTTGAATGGTATTTATGCAATAGTATAAAGAACGATGAATAAAAGCGGTTATATCATAATATCACAGGGCGAGCACAAAGTAGGACTGCAAGACGCAAAAGGCCGTGCTATTTTGCCATGTGTGTATGATAAGATTCTCGACTATGATGACGATGGCTATATCCGAGTGTTGAAAGGCGGTGTCTATGGCACCATCGACCTTAAGGGCAATTGGGTAATACCTCATACTGTAGGTATTACACATCTCGGCGTCTTTCACGAGGGAACAGCCCGTGCACGCAAAGGCAACAACTGGGGATTGGTTGACGAAGAAGGTAATGAAATGACACCTTTTATCTACAAAAACATTGAAGCCTGTCACAACAACACCTACGAAGTCACCACCCTAAAAGGCGTATATGGCACATTGACAACCGATGGCAAGTTCACAAAATTCAAGAAACAGACAAAGACAAAGAGCAAGTCTCGTAACCACTATGAGTCTAAACTGATTGCGACCCATGAATTATCATGTTTCGATTACCAATGGTTTTACGATTCGTTGTCACAATGGATAGGTTCTACATGCTCGAGCGACAGTATTTACTATCGTGATACTGATGCGCCGATTGATGTTGAGAAGGCATATAAGAAAGGTATGTTGCTACGTGCCGGTAATATTCTACAGGTGACAAACAAACTCAGACGCCCGGTACACAAGCTGAGATTCTATATAGTCAGCCAAAGAATGTACAACAAGAATGCAGAATCGAATTCAGATAATCTTAGAAAAGCGTTCGAGGAGCTTGACTATAAGGAATATTTTATGCACTACAACACTTGCTTTGCAGTCGTGGATGTACAGAAGATAAGAAGCAAGATTCAAGTTGTTCTTCGTGAGATCCCCTATGGAGTATTAACACTTGCGGAGAAATACCATATTAATATTGGCAATATTGTCGCCAAAGTGGACAGCAAGTGCGGGTTATATCGCGATGCTAAACATGACATGGAGAAAAAATTTGATGCTATGGTTCATGGTAATTCTTTGTCTGATTACTGGAACGAAGCCATGTATCAGCCTATAGGATATACCAAAGATCTTAAGAAGGTGAAATTTGAACGTCAAGACTATTGCGAAGAACTGTCTGACGAGGCAAAAAAACTCTTTGATTCATGCCATACAATATTATCACAATATTATAACATTGCATGGAAAGAGAAGTATTTCTTCCATCTTCAGCCTAATGTTTTAAAGATTGTGGTTGGAGACATCACCCAACTATCAGTCGATGCCGTTGTAAATGCAGCTAACACGTCACTTCTTGGTGGCACGGGCGTTGATGGTGCAATACACAAAGCCGCCGGTGAAGAGCTCTTACATGCTTGTCAGTTGCATCGGGGATGTCCAACAGGCCATAGTAAGGTTACAAAAGGTTATCGTTTACCCAGCAAATGGATAATCCATACAGTCGGCCCAATATGGCGTGGTGGTAATTATCATGAGGATCATCTGTTGGCAGCATGTTACAAATCGGCATTGCGCATTGCAACACGGAAACAATTGGAGAGTATAGCATTTCCATGTATCAGTACTGGTGTATATGAGTTCCCACGGGAACGTGCTGCGAATATAGCCCTCCGAACAATCATAAATTGTTTAAAGAAGAACCATTACAAGGGTGACGTGATTATCTGTTGCTATACAGAGGAAGATGCAAAGATATATTTCGATTGTCTTAACGAGATGGATGATTAGCTAAATTCTGGATGACGTTGATTACTTGCGAGATATTTTTGCTTAGGTAAATGTTTTTACTGCATTATCGCAACTCATGCAATCTTTGCAAATGTTAAAAACATAGACCCAAGCAATAATACTCCAACAACTATGCATACAGCTATTAAAAACCAATTCAGATATTTTGCTTGTGGTTTTGTAACATCGTGCAAATCAGAAAGAAAATATTCTTTCAAAAATATGTACACGGCAGGAACTGAGGCACATGTGAGC
>JAJPYV010000044.1 GCA_021204735.1 Prevotella sp. | reverse complement strand
ACAGATACGGACAGCAGAAAACACCGATAATCTACTACCTTGTAGCGAATAGTGATAACGAAGATCTGCGTTCCGATTTCACTATTATAGACAAGTTGAGGAAAAAGGAGGAGGAAGTCCACAAGACACTTGGAGATGCGATGAGCGTAATGGAACTTTATAATGTACGTAGCGAGGAAGATGAGACAAAGAAAGCATTGAGGACAGGAGATGAGAATTTCCTAACTCCGCAAGCCACACAGCGTCGCAGACGACCAGGATTCCGGCGAGCAGATGCCATTGTTACGACAACACCGAAAGTAGAAGGACAGTATAATGAAATATTTGAGGAGACATTCTCACTATATGCCGATGACATGGCATATTACAGGGAGCTTTTCAGACATTTGGAAGAAATAGGAAGTGTAGATCGAGGAGACATTATCATACACGATGATTCTCAACCGCCATACGTTGAGATAAGAAATTGTGATGAGTTCAGTGAGGTGGTGAAAGCCATACCACGAGAGGGCATTCCGAGAAATGGCCTTTTCAAGTTAACCACAGACAAACCGATGTTGGCATGGTCAATTGCTGAATCCCGAAAAAGCAAGGATGGGGAATGGAGCAGGATTTTGCCACTCTATGACCTGCACCCGATAATACAATATCTGCAAACCAAGTTTACCGCCTCTACCTCAAAAACGCAGGCATTTGTGGTGAGGGGCACACAGTTGCCAAAGGGCATAAGCTATTATCTGTTTTATGGCAGTTGCTGCAACGGTTTAGGGCAAAGCCTTGTAAGCAAGTTCTTTGTCGTGGCAGTAGATAAAGAAGGCGTAATGAGAGAAAGACCGGTATCATTCCATGATTTTGCACTGAAATACAGCATTATAGGGCAGAATGTATTTATGAAAGGAACAACATCAAAAGAGGATATATCAATTTTGATGAAAAATTTGAAATTTGCGATAGAGATAGGAACGGTTGATTATATGTATGATGAACAGAATCACGTTTCAATGGAAATGGATAAGCAGTTAAAAAACTACAAAGATAAACTTGTAAAGTGGGCAGGGAAAGCTAATACATTTCTTGACAATGCGGAAAACGTAACATTATACCGACAGAGTTATATAGAAAAAGAAAAAAAAGAAATCCAGAAGATTACCGACCAATCGAGTCAGTTTTATAAGGATATGTTTTCTCTTGAAAATGTGGATCCTTATATACGGTTATTGGCAGTATTCCATAACCTTTAAGAGATATGGCAGACAAAAACATAACATACAGATTTATACTGAACGTAGGTGATTATTTTCCTTCGGGATATTTCACTGAGGATTTCGCTGAAAAAGTGAGGAAAAGTGCGGGCAAAAGTATTGAGGAGATTGCTGCACTCAATCAGAATTTTCGGCAATTGCGAAGAATTTTTGAAGATTATGAGAATTTCATAGTCAATGGTCATCCACGTCCACAGGATGCCATTGAGAGGAGTCATAAATGGCATACAGAGCTGTTGAAAGTGCTTGGATATGACACAGACAACGCATATCAAGAGCCATACGTAAGCAATGACAAAGGCGAAGTTACGGAAATAATCCCTGTTAGGCACATACTCCGCAGTGGCGACAAAGTGAGTATGCTTATTATGGAGATGCAAAACCAGATAATGGTTAATAATGTCGTGCCGCCTGGACTTTTTGAGCAACGATATGAGAGTGAACCAGGATTTGCTACGGATGAACAACGATATAAGGCAAGTCAATGGAAATACGTCATTCCAGAAAAATATTTAGACAAGGGAAAATACAAGTTCTCACCATCAATAATCAACAAGGCGATAACACAGCTATTCCTGATGCCGCAGGAACGCCGCCCGCAATACATATTGATGTTGGCAGGAAATGAGGTACTCCTGTTTGAGCAAGAGAAATGGTCACGAGGCTCATATCTGCAATTCTCGCTTGATGAACTGTTTACTGAGGGACAGGTGCGCACATCACGCAACCACTATGCACTGTTCCAACTGTTGGTAGGCAAGGAATCACTATCAGCTGATGGGCAGACAGTGTTGATGAACACGCTTATCGAGGACAGTTACAAGAACGCATACGAGGTAACGAAAGACCTGAAAGAGGGCGTTGTGCTTGCTGTGGAGACATTGGCAAACGAGGCATTGTATTATATGCGGAATGTTGCCAAACAACCATTTGGAGTTGTAAAGCAAGAGGAAGATGGCAGTGTTACATACGATGAGACAGATGACAAGTTTGAATTGGAAGTTAAAGATGACTGCTTGACGATAGTCTATCGCTTGCTGTTCATACTTTTTGCGGAGAGCCGTCCGGAGTTGGGCATTCTTCCGATAGATAATGATGTGTATAGTCGTGGTTACAGTTTTGAGGCTTTGCGAAACCTTGAGCAAGAGCGGTTGATAAGTGATGAGAGCCGCAATGGATATTTCTTTGATGACAGCATACACCGATTGTTCGATATACTTTCATCAGGCTATAATGCATTTATGGAACCGACCACACCAAATGAATCATTCTATGTAAGACCGATAGACTCACCAATATTCAATGACAAGAAATTACACCATCTACAAGGAGTAAAGGTGCGCAATGTGAAGTGGCAGGAAATAATAAGGGCATTGTCGCTTTCTCACAGCGACCACCGTTATTGTGGGCGCATATCCTACGCCAATCTTGGTGTCAACCAACTTGGCTCTGTGTATGAGTCACTTTTGGCATACCGTGGCTTTTATGCGGAACAGGACTATATCGAAGTATATAATGCCCAAAAACCTGAAAAAGGGACATATTTAGTTCCGTATTCACGTATGGAGGTTTTTGATATTAATACTGAGGTGCTACGTGATAAAGAAACAGGAGAAGTGATAATTATACCAAAGGGAACATTTATCTACCGATTGAATGGGCGGGACAGACAGAAATCAGCCAGCTATTACACGCCGGAAGTACTTACACGTTCAACGGTGAAGTACACGATAAAAGCGTTTGTAGATGAAGTGAGAGAGGGCAAGCGCAAGCCTGCAGATTTGCTTGACTTGAAAATACTTGAACCGGCGGTAGGAGCATCCGCATTTTTGAATGAGGTAATCAACCAGTTGGCAGATGCCTATATGACCTATATCGACAAAAAGCCAAGTCCAGATAAATACCGTGATGAGTTACAGAAAGTAAAGGCATATATCGCAACGCATAATGTGTATGGCGTTGACCTTAATCCTACTGCAATAGAATTAGGAAAACTGTCATTGTGGCTCAACGTGATACACAAGGATATGGAAACACCTTTCTTTGCCAACCGTCTTGCCGTTGGTAATGCGGTAGTAGGGGCATGGCTGAAAGTGTATTCAAAGGAGGATGTGCTTGCAAAGAAAGAAGGATATAAATTGATTGCAAATAAGTGGTGGGAGAAAGCACCGCATAAAGTGAGATTTTATAGTAAAAGTGTAAATCGCTATAAAAATGACATCTATCATTTCCTGCTTCCTGACCCTGGTATGCTTGCAGCACTTGAAATTAAGGAAATGAGAATTGAGCATAAGAAAGAGGCTGAAATTATGCGCGATATCAAAAAGGATTGGTTGCAACCAATTGGAGAAAATGATTTTAAGAGACTTCAACGCATATCCTCAAAGATAGATTTGCTGTTGCGTGAAGCATTTGAAGCTCAGGTAAATATAGAAAGGCTTACAAATAACCGCAAGGATATTTGGCCTCATGATAAGGAGGCTGATGCTTTTCCAAACGAAAAACAAATAGAAAAT
>JAJPYV010000178.1 GCA_021204735.1 Prevotella sp. | reverse complement strand
GGGAGATGTTCTTTTTGCCTAAGGAGTAAACGGTGTAGCAGCCATCGGGGATTTTACTGATATTTGCGTATGAGCCGTGATATGGGCGTGTGGCGACGGTGGTGCCAGTAAGACTTTTAATTAGGATGTAGTCGGCATCCAATTCAGAGCCTTTTTCAGGGAACGTCATTCTCTTGCCATCGTTCTTTATAAAAGTGTTTGAGGGGGAAAGGGATATGCGTTTGTCGGGTAATTGCACGGGTGCACTCTCGTTGCCGTAACGGTCAATGCTCGTTACCGCATAAAATATCTCTTTTGAAGACTGTCGCAGGGTAAGTTGGTTGTCTTTCAGTCTTAGTGCCACAAGGTTGCGCACATCATCGACATCCACAGGATAAGTAGTGCTTGCATACACATTGTACAAAGTGCCGCCCTTGTTGCTCACGTTGCTCCAAAACACCGTTTCAAAATTGGAACTTTTTACCACCTTTATACTTTTTGGTGAGGCAGGAAGATTTTTGCTCTCCCATGTCATAGGAGGTATTAAAGCAGGATATTTGTTGAATACATCTTTTGTGAAAGAGTAGATACCCTTGATATTATCGCATAGGAACTTGTTTCTGAAGAAAGCGTAACCCATGTTGATAGAGCGGGCAACATACATTTGCCGCTGAATTTCATCAATGTTCCAATTGCCTTCGGAAGGCGAGAGGAAATAAATACCCAGTCCAGGCACGACAGTCCGTCCATAACTTTTTTCTTTCCAATTGAATGCAAAAGGATAGAACTGGTTGCCTTTGAAATACATCATTGGATAAAGCTGATCCATTAGGCCGTCGCGCAACCATCCCTGAGCATCCTGACAACCACGGTTGAAAGCATTCCAACCATAACTTGAATATCTGCTTAGGTCGTTGTATTTTCCGATTGGCGAACAACTGATTTTCACCCAGTTTTTTACCCCTTTTACAGCATCGTGAACTTCCCTTACGATACGTGTTATATTCTCACGTGCCTGATAAGTAGGAATTTTCAGTTTCCATGTCTCAGGATAGCGGATATAGTCGAGGTGAATGCCATCGATATCATATTTTTCCGTGATTTCCTTGCAGATTTTCGCTATATACGTAGCCGTCATAGGACTTTCAGGGTTCATATACCCCTCATTACTGTCCTTTACTGCAAGGTACGGATATTTTGATTTTAGAGTCTGACAGCCAAATGAGTTCCACTTGCCCAACGGAATGCATACAACCCACGCCTGTATTTCCATTCCCCTCTTATGGCATTCCTCTATGGCGAAAGCCAGCGGGTCGTAATTGGGAGATACACCAGGCTTACCAGAAAAGGCACCGTCCCACGGTTCGATATTTGACGGGTAGATTACCGTTCCCCTTATTCTCGTCTGCAACAAAACAGTGTTGATGTTCGCCTCTTTCAGTTTGTCTAATAAGTCAGTTAATTCCTTCTTTTGCCAGTCAATGGAAGTCTGATTTTGGGCATAGTTGTGAGGCCAGTCTAAACCCCCGATTGTAGTGAGCCAAACAGCTCTCACCTCGTATTTGGGGAAATTGGAAAAAGCCATACCCTGTGCATGACATTTGATTTCAGACAAAAAAAGAAACAATAAGCATGTTGCTAATAGGAAAATGGTTTTATTTAGGAATTTCATCTGGCTTTTATATGGTCGGCTGAATCTATTTTAATGCAAAGTTATACAAATTCTTTTGTTTTTCAAATTAAATGTGTAAATTTGCAATATAATCTAAAAAATAACGATAAAAATGATTTCTTTTACCTTAAGTTTAGTACTTCTTGTAATAGGTTACATTATCTATGGAAAGGTTATTGAAAAGATTTTCGGACCAGATGACCGTCCGACACCTGCTGTAAGTAAAGCCGATGGGGTTGACTTTATCGTGATGCCCGGTTGGAAAGTGTTTATGATCCAGTTTCTTAACATAGCAGGAACCGGACCTATCTTCGGAGCGATAATGGGAGCGAAATTCGGTCCATCCTCTTATCTGTGGATTGTATTCGGATGTATATTCGCAGGAGCCGTACACGATTATTTCGTTGGTATGCTTTCCGCTCGTCATGGTGGAGTGGGAATACCGGAACTTGTTGGTCATTATTTGGGAAAGAAAGCGAGGAAGGTGATGCTTGTGTTCTCAGTTTTTCTCCTTATGATGGTCGGTACAGTGTTCGTATTCAGTCCTGCCCTTATCTTGGGAAAATTGTGCAGTGATTCCACGAATTGGGTATTTATATGGTGTCTGATAATATTCTTCTATTATTTCTTAGCGACGATGCTGCCGATAGACAAGATAATCGGGCGAATATATCCGTTGTTCGCAATCGCAATGCTTTTCATGGCTTTTGCATTAATGGTAGTATTGTTTATTAAATGGCCTACCATCCCGGAAGTATTTGACGGATTAGGTAATATGCATGAGTCACAACCGATATTCCCTTGTCTTTTTATAACGATAGCCTGTGGTGCTATAAGTGGTTTTCATGCCACACAGAGTCCACTTATGGCACGTTGTATGGCACATGAAAAACAAGGTCGCCCATTGTTCTACGGTGCGATGATTACCGAAGGTGTCGTAGCATTAGTTTGGGCTTCTGTCTCATCATATTTCTTCTATGGCGGTGGAGCGGCAGAGATTAACGCATCATTGTCATTGCAGGCACCAGAAGTGGTAACGACGGTATCAAACGGCTGGCTTGGTATTTTGGGTGGAGCATTGGCTATTCTCGGTGTTGTAGCAGCCCCGATAACCAGTGGAGATACCGCATTGCGCAGTGCACGACTTATTATCGCAGAATTTATCCATTTGGAGCAGCGAACTATCAGGAAAAGGATGTATATTTGCATACCGCTATTCGCCTTGACATTATGCCTGTTGTGGTTCAATATAGCAAAACCAGATGGTTTCAACGTGATATGGAACTATTTCGGGTGGGCTAACCAGACATTGGCAGCGTTCGCACTTTGGACTATCACCGTATTCCTTGTGAAGAATAAAAAACCATATATAGTAACACTGATACCTGCACTATTCATGACAGCCGTATGCATCTCATTCTTGTTGATCTCAAAGGATGCCTTCGGTCTCAGTACTATTGTTGGTTATATCGTGGCAATTGTTGTATTCATAGTTTCCGCAATATTATTCTTCCTCTGGTATGCGAAATATCAGAAGTCATTAGCAAACAAATAAAAAAATAGATAAGTATGAAAAAAGTATTAATGTTATTGGTTGTCCTGTCAGTGGCAATCTCAAGTCACGCTCAATTCGAGCATGGTAAGCATTATATCGGAACATCCCTTACAGGATTCAATTTTAACTATTGCGGTAAGGATGACTTGAACATTGGTCTTGAGGCAAAGGGTGGTTATCTTTTCACTGACAACTGGATGCTTCTGGCACAAATAGGATGGCAGCATAACGGGAACAAGACCGTTGCAGATGAGGCAACTATTGGTGTTGGAGGCAGGTATTATATCATCCAGAACGGGTTGTATTTAGGAGTCAACGTGAAGTATGTGCACAATTACCACAGTTATAATGACTTTATGCCAGGTATTGAGGTGGGCTATGCCTTTTTCCTGAGCAAGACTGTAACCCTTGAACCTGCGGTATATTACGACCAATCGTTCACAAACCATTCAGATTATTCAAGGATTGGTCTCCGTATTGGAGTAGGTGTTTATCTTTAATGCCTGTTGATACTTATGTATTCAGTTGATGAGTTAGAGGATAGGTTGATTGACTTATCCTTCGCAGAAGATATTGGTGATGGCGACCATACCACGTTGTGCTG
>JAJPYV010000347.1 GCA_021204735.1 Prevotella sp. | reverse complement strand
TAAATTATGATTTATTGAACGATTGAGTTCTATTTTGCGATCAAGGCTACGGAGTAACTTTCCAATACGCTTCTGTTCTGCAAATTCAGGAATCCAAACAGTGCAATCCTTGATTTTATCTGGGGAAGTATGGCGAATCTTGGTTTGTTGAGCAACAACATTTAGCTGTTGTTTAACAAGATTGGAGGATATGAGGTAGAATGCAAAATCTTTGTTTAACATATCTGCTTTACATATAATCTTCGCCACATCTTGGCTCTGAATATATTTTCCGCTTTCTGGAATAATAGCAGTAGAGCCAAGTAAACCTATGGATTGTTCTGTAAGAGGAGTAATAATATCTCCCTCTTGCATCAAAAACTCAGGTTTAAAATCACCAATATAATAAAGATTGTCTTTTGATTTATTCTCCTTGAAACAGTTATTTTGATAGTCAAAATTACCACAAGTCAAACGAATATATTCACCATAAGTGGAGTAAAACTCACCACTAAGACTTGCCCCTCTTGTAATATCAAGAATCTCTCCTAACTTATATTTTCTCAAATTCATCATAATTCTTCTTTTAAAATGGCAAATCGTTTGGGTCAAATACCGTTGAGACATTATCGACCATTACCGGGTATTTCTTCTTATAAAAATTCAACAAAAATAGCCCTACAGTAGAAACTGCATTAACGATAAAATAAGCGCATAATGGGTCGTTAATAATGAAATCTTCTTGTGTTTTACCATGCATCTCAGTTTTTGTACTTCGCAAATCTTCTACGGCACAACTACAAGCAATCAAAGATTTTGCGATTGTCTGCACCTCTTGTGGCAAAACATCATTATCAAGACGAAAAGCTTTACATATATTTTTTATTAATTTCGATAATGTATCTTTACTATTATACTGTATTTGTAATCTTTCGTCTTTCAATATCTCTTTAATAATGCTTTCTAATGCAGAGTTTGCCAGTCCAACAGCAAGATTTGGATCCTTTTCCACATTACAGTATGCTTTGTCGAATGTTTGTGCAGCAGTTTCAAATGATGATTTTAACTCATTTTTAAACGTAGGGATAGACGGAATGAAATCAGGTGTTTGGACACCCAAATCAATAGCCATTTTCAATAATGTTTCGCCATCTACCCGATGAAGAGTCTTTTTTAAATCAATTATCTTGCGATCTTCATCTTTGTATTGAATGTAGAAATTTGCATTACCAAAGTCATCATAGACTTCTCGCCATTTTTCAACATAGGCCTCTACGTTGTCATACGACTTGAATAATTTAAATAATCTATCATTGATGTCTTGTACAATTCCCATTTGATATCTTGGAGAAATTTTATCCATTGTCAATCTCTATTACCATTATTATTTTCCAACATCCCTCTAACTTGTCTGTCAAAGTCAGAATCTATCCGTTGGTTTCTATTAAAAATGTCATATTCGCTTTCTGCCTTTGACTTAGCTTGTGCTGAAGAGATATGCCCTTTGTCAGGTAAAATCTGATATCGACGGAATGTCAGAAATTCATTGACGCTTTCCGAGAATTGGGACATATTGAATGTGTTTTCACGCTCAATGAGATCTTCAATATAATCAAAGAAACCTGTTACAGCACGTTCCAACTGACGAATCTCTTTTTCCTGCAAATAGTTTTTAGCTATTGATACATCCGATTTCAAGATACGACCATCAGGAGCATTCTTCCATGTTGTTAATCCCATGTGTTCTTGGGTGTGGTCTGCCTTCATATAGATAATTTCAGCAGCGGTTTGTCCGGTGATGGCGAAATGAAAGCGGTTCTGTATCATGGCATAGAAATCACGTGTCGTGGGTGAGTTCTTGTCATAATCAACACTACATTCAGCATATATATCGGTGATTTGTTGCCAGATACGCCTTTCACTTGTACGAATAGAACGCACTCTTTCAAGCAATTCACGGAAATAGTCTTTCCCGAATGCTGCAGTTCCTTGCTTTAAGCGGTCATCATCAAGCACAAATCCTTTTTTAATAAATTCATTGAGTATTTTGGTTGCCCATTGGCGAAACTTGGTAGCCTTAGGTGATGAGACACGATAACCAACAGCAATAATCATATCAAGATTATAGAAATCAACCGGCTCTTCGACCTCACCTCTCATGCCTCTATTTACGACAGTTGCAATTTTTGCAACTGTCGTATCTTGCTGTAGTTCTTCTTCCTTAAAGATATTGGTTATGTGGCGACTAATACCTGATTTATCAATACCAAAAAGTTGTGCCATAGCCTTTTGTGTACACCAAATTGTCTCGTCTTTTATAATGACCTGTACTTTACCTTCTGCATCAGGGAGACTATATAATAAGAATTGTATTTCGTTACTCATTGTTTCCTACATTTGTGTTGAATCGCAAAGCATCCAACTGTTCCATAATTTCTTCTTCCAACCGATGGCTCTCTACAAATTGTTCAGTAAGCGTTTGCTTATAATTTGCAATACGAAAATTAAACTCTTCTTCGGTAATATCTATAGAATCTATCTTAATGTCAAAATATTGTCCTGCGGAAAGGCTGTAACCCTTTTCTTTTATCTCATCGTAGGTAACAGCTACGGAGAAATCTTCGACGGCTTCCTTGTTTTGGAACGTGGTTACAATCTTTTCTATCTCATCATCATTCAGACGTACCTTTTTCAATCCGTTGGCATCTTTGTATTCCTCGCCCAATTTGCTTGCATCAATAAGAATAACCTTATCAGAAGATGCTGATTTATCAAAAAATAAAACGCTTACATTTGTACCTGTATTGGCGAATACATTACTTGGCATTGAAACGCAACCAAACACAATCTTGTCATCTACAATCTTGTGAAGTATTTTATTCTCAATTCCACTCTTTGCTGTGATAAATCCTGTAGGTATGACTATTGCACCCTTACCTGTTTTCTTCAAAGAATTGATTACGTGTTGGATGAAACAGGTGTAGATAGCCATGCTTTCTTTCTTTTTGGCCGGCACATTAGGTACGCCAGCCCAAAAACGTGCAGGCATGGCAGCTATCTTCTCCCTTGTATCGGAGAAATCCATCTTGAATGGAGGATTGCTTACGACAAAGTCAAACTGGCGCAACATCTGTCCGTCATCGCTCTTGTGATAAGGGCTTACAAGCGTATCTCCTTGAATGGCGTTATCAAGCGAAGATACCAAACCATTGAGTAGCAGATTAAGTTTCAACATCTTATTGCTTCGCTGCGAAATGTCTTGTGAGAAGATAGTACAACGGTCTTCTCCAATCTGGTGACTTAGTGCCATTAACAATGTACCTGTTCCTGCTGAAGGATCATAACATTCCACGTTGTGCAAATTGGCATTGTCGCCAACTAATAAACGTGCCATAATGGTAGCTATGGCATGGGGTGTATAGTATTCCGCATATTTACCACCTCCTGCTGTATTATAATCTTTAATCAGATACTCAAAGATGCTGGAAAAGAAATCGTAGTTTTGGGCAAAAGCCTCTTCGAAAGAGAAGTTTACTAATTTATCCACCAATGCACGGGCGAATGGGGCGCGTTGCGCACTATCAGTAACAAAGCCCGTCAAAGGCTCAAATAGTGGTATCTTGGTGTTAGCTGTTGTCTGTGTAGAGAATATATCCGCATTCTGTTCGGCAATATCAGTCATCGTATCATCAAAGATCGAATCAAAGTCGGCTTTACTCTGTTGATTCCAAAGGTTGGCTATCAGGTGGTAGGGTTCAAGTATCGGCACATCCGGGGATATGGCACTTTGAAGCAGCATACGCTCATCTGCTAACAAATTCTCGTAGGCGGTTTCCCATTTTACC
>JAJPYV010000090.1 GCA_021204735.1 Prevotella sp. | reverse complement strand
GACACGTTGCAAACCATCGTCAATGCTTTCTACGAGCAGCATGCGGCAATGATTGTGGGAAGTTATCGTATGTGTGATTTCAACCTGAACACGTTACCTCCGGGTTTAATTAATCATGCGGAGTGGACAGAGAAAAACGGTTGCAACAATGCTCTGCGTATCAATGGTTTGGGCGCACCTCGTGCCTTTTACACTCCTTTGCTGCGCCAGTTGCACTTTCCTAACACGAATTATGGTGAGGACTATGCTCTCGGTTTGGCATTCAGTCGTAAGTACAAGATTGGCAGGATTTTCACCGAACTCTACCTTTGCCGCCGTTGGGATGGCAACAGTGATGCTGCGTTGAGCATAGAGAAGGTCAATGCGAATAATCTTTATAAGGACAGGTTGCGCACTATGGAACTCATGGCGCGCCGCCAGTTGGTTAACGACCAACAAAACCATCTCCCTGATGATTCTCTCACGATGTTTTTCAACCGCCAGTTGGAATCATGGGACTTGGCAAACCGTAATTTCCATGATCTGCAAAACATTCTGACCCGGAATTTGAGCGACGATGAGATTTCCATCTCTTTGCAGTTCAACCCTGCCCGTATCGTTTCCACGGGGGCTGCTATGGACAAGTCCACGCTCAGCAAACGCCCGTGTTTCCTATGCAAGAACAACCGTCCGAAAGAACAACTTGTTAAGCGTCTTGATGATAATTTCGACCTTCTCGTCAACCCCTTCCCTATCCTACCACAGCATTTCACAATTCCTGCCCACAGTCATATTCCGCAGAGGATAATTGATTTTTATCCTTATATGCAGATGATACTCGCTCACTACCCTGACATAATGATATTTTACAATGGTCCTGAGAGTGGGGCTTCTGCTCCTGACCATCTGCATTTTCAGGCTGGCACGAGTGGTGTGCTGCCTTTACAGAAATCATGGAATAGGTTGCAAAGGGATCTGTCGCCTATCTATTCTCTCAACGAGGATGAGGAGATTTCCATAATCAACTCGTGGTTCTGCCCTGCCTTGCTTATCAGATGTCATAGTGTGGAGGGTGGCAACGAAATGTTCCATCGGGTGTATGACGCTTTGCCGAAAGGTGCTGATTCTCCTGAACCGATGCTGAATATCGTAAGTTGGATGGACAACGGACAGCAACTTTCTGTAATCTTCCCTCGTGGTAAGCACCGCCCTGACTGCTATTATACTTCAAATGATTCTGATAAGTTTATCGTAAGTCCTGGTGCTCTCGACATGGCTGGTCTGATAATCACACCTCGCAAGGAGGATTTTGAACGTATCACCGAAGATATAGCTATCGGCATATTGCGTGAGGTTTCTCTCACAGATAATGAGATGCAACGTGTTGTCGCTGCCATTAAGGAGTCTGATTATCCTGTTTCGGATATAGAGAATTTCAGTTTCAACACTCATGAGCCTTACGTTCAGGTGGGCATTGTCAGTGCTGAGCGCATCGAGTTCTCTCTCAATGGTGATTATGAGGCGAAAGGTGAGGTTATCAACGGCAAGCAAACTGTTTCTTTCTCCGAAGGCGGCATCTTGTGGAACGGAAATCTTTACCGTGAACTGACATTTCTGCCATCTGGTAATGAAGTGTCTTTTTCTCTCAACAACGTTACTATCGGTGCTTCTTTCCATTGGGAACGGCAGGAGTCTCAGACATTCAAGGGTATTCTGCGTATCGTGGTTGAGGCTGACAAAATATGCGCTATCAACATACTTTCCGTTGAGGATTATCTCGTTAGTGTCATATCAAGTGAGATGAATGCTACTTCTTCACTGGAGTTCCTCAAGGCTCATGCGGTGATTTCCCGTAGTTGGCTCCTTGCGCAAATCGAACGACGGAAACGGCAGGAAAACAGGGAAAGCGGCTTCTTCTCGTTCTCTAAAAATGATGATGAACTGATTCGCTGGTACGACAGGGATGACCATACTATATTTGATGTGTGCGCTGATGACCATTGCCAACGTTACCAGGGTATAACGAAAGCTACAAACCTGCATGTCGCTCAGGCTGTACGTGAGACTTGCGGACAACTGCTGATGTTCGGGGATGAGATTTGCGACGCCCGCTTCAGTAAGTGCTGCGGCGGCATCTCTGAGGAGTTCCAATTCTGCTGGGAAAACTCTCCTAAACCGTACCTCTTTGCCGTGCGTGATAACGAGGATTCGACTGAACTTCCCGACCTTAGCAATGAGGAAGAAGCCGAAAAATGGATCCGCTCTAAACCTGACTCGTTCTGCAACACTGACGATAAGAAAATCCTTTCACAAGTGCTTAACGATTATGATCAGCAGACTTCTGATTTCTATCGCTGGAAAGTTGAATATTCCCAGAAAGAAATTTCCGCTCTTTTATGCGATAAATTGAAAATTGACTTCGGGGAGATAAAAGATTTAATTCCTTTGCAGCGTGGCAAGAGTGGACGTATCTGCAAACTCCAGATTGTCGGTACTAAACGCTCTTTCATCATCGGCAAGGAACTGGAAATTCGCCGTGCGCTTAGCGTGTCTCACCTTTACAGCTCTGCTTTCGTGGTTGATAAGGTTGATGTCAAAAATGAAATACCTCAACGCTTTGTTCTCTCTGGTGCCGGTTGGGGGCATGGTGTCGGTCTATGCCAGATTGGTGCTGCGGTGATGGGCGAGCGTGGCTATAAATACAACGAAATTCTTGCTCACTATTATCATGGGGCTGAAATCAAAAAAGTTTACGGCTAATACTTTTGATGAAGATGAAATCCAATACTGCCAAAACTCTTAGTTCTTATCCTTGGAGCTGGGTTCCCTCCCTTTATTTCGGTGAGGGTCTGCCCTACGTGGCGGTGATGACCATCTCTATCATTCTGTATAAGCAATTAGGTCTTACTAATGCAGAAATTACATTTTACACATCATGGCTTTATCTGCCATGGGTAATAAAACCGCTTTGGAGCCCATTCATTGATGTGATACGCACAAAACGGTGGTGGATTGTCGCAATGCAACTGCTTATCGGGGCTGCTTTCGGGGGCGTGGCATTCACTATCCCTACTTCCTTCTGGCTTCAAGGTACTCTGTTCTGCTTCTGGGTAATGGCTTTCAGCAGTGCCACTCACGACATCGCTGCCGACGGCTTTTATATGCTCGGTCTCGACCAGCACGAACAGGCGTTTTTCGTGGGCATCCGCAGCACGTTCTACCGACTTGCGACTATCTTCGGGCAGGGCGTCCTCGTGATGATAGCGGGCAACTTGCAGGTGGTGTTCCGTGGCAGCATAAAATATTCGTGGAGCCTGATGTTCTATGGCGTGGCAGGCCTGTTCATCGCTCTTTGGCTGTGGCACAACTTTGTTCTGCCCCGCCCTTCGTCTGACGGCAGTTCGCAAGGTGTCTCATCTCATCATATCTGGGCGGATCTCCGCACTTCCATAGTAACGTTCTTCACAAAATTGCCGTATAAGCAGGTGATTATCGCCTTCATATTCATGCTCTTTTACCGCATGCCTGAGGGTCTGCTTGTCAAGGTTTCTTCTCTTTTCCTCATAGATGGCAGAAACAGTGGTGGACTGGGACTTTCTCCTGCGGAATATGGTCTTGTACAAGGCACTGTGGGTATCGTTGGTCTTACTTTGGGTGGCATTCTCGGCGGTATTGTGGCTGGACGTGACGGACTGAAAAAGTGGTTGTGGTGGATGGTTTGTGCTATCACTCTGCCCGACATCGTTTACATCTTCCTGAGTTATGTCATGCCTACTGGTCTTATGGTTGTTAACGTGTGTGTGTTCGTGGAGCAGTTTGGCTATGGCTTCGGTTTCACGGCTTATA
>JAJPYV010000364.1 GCA_021204735.1 Prevotella sp. | reverse complement strand
GTATGGTTATCTGTCCATGGGGCAAACAGTTGAATCGTATTGTGAAGCTGTAAAAAAGTTTCTCGAAACTCCAATATCAAGACAAACTCTCATTGACTATTTTAACGCAAATTTTTCTATGGAGATTTGCGCAAAAAAGTATGAGACATTGTTTAACTCATATAGAAAATGATTGATTTCTTTTGTACTTTCTCCAAAGACAAAATACTTGCCAAGAAAATCATAATTTAATTAGTTAAACGAAACGTAAATATATTCCTGAATTTTTGTAAGCAAGTTGGAATAGGATATATGTTCATTCCATTTGTTTTGTTGTGCTTTCTCATTGATATTCTTAGAGACGAGTACATAAAAATGTTGCATAATGCTCAAACGTATTGTGTTACGTTTCTTAGGAATATGATTAATCCACAATCGGCAACTTCTGCTAATCATAGCAATTACGAAGGTGGACAATTAGGTGTTTTAATTTAGAACAATCTAAATCTATATGAACGACATAAAAATTAAACGTCCTCTATCTGATAAGGTGCTAATGATAGGTGTTTATTACAAGCATCATGCGCCCGGTGGCATAGCTGCTGTGGTTCAGTATTATGAAGGGCATTTTGAGAATCTGCGATACATTCCGACAACACGCGATACTAATTTTATTGTTAAGGTTCTATATGGAATAACGGCATATATAAAAGTATTTTTCTTGCTCTTGTTTGACCGGAGAATAAAAATTCTTCATATTCAGACTTCTTCCAGAATTTCTTTTTGGAGAAAATGTCCTTTCGTGAAATTAGGAAAGTTGTTTGGCAAGAAAGTGATTACTCACATGCATGCTTCTCAGTTCAAGGTTTTCTACAATGAAAGTTCAAAAAAAGCAACAATAAAGAAATATCTTCTTCTTCCTGATAGACTTATTGTTCTTTCTGAATCGTGGAAAGAATGGTTTATGGGTATTGGCGTTCCAAAAGAAAAGATTATTGTTCTTCATAATATTACGGATTATCCTAAAATTGCAAATAACAAGAAAAATATAACCTCTGGTCGCCCTGTCAGATTTCTATTTATGGGTGAAATTGGTGAGAGAAAGGGTGTTTTTGACATCTTGCGTGGCATGACAAACAATGCTGAAGAACTGAATGGCAAAATGGAATTGCGCATCGGTGGTAATAAGCATGAGGATGAATTGAAAAAAATGATTTCTGATGGGCATTTGGAAAATATGTTAAAATTTGAAGGTTGGGTAAGCGGTGACAAAAAAATCGAACTGCTTAATTGGGCTGATGTTTTTATTCTACCTTCTCACAACGAGGGCTTGCCTATCTCTATCCTCGAAGCCATGAGCTATGGCATGCCTATTATCTCTACTCCTGTAGGTGGAATCCCTGAAGTGGTTTCTGAGCAGAATGGTATTCTTGTTACACCGAGTAATGAGAAAGAAATAATCAATGCAATTCGTTTTTTCACAAACAGCCCAAATGTTATACCAAGATTGGGCAAACACAGTGCAGATGTGGTGAAAACTTATCTACCTGATTATGTGTTAGGGCATTTGAAGTTAATTTACGAAAATCTCTTATCTGAATAAGTTTATATAGAATTTCCGTGATGAAAATTTTGTATTTTGGTCCAATCACGCCAAAAGGTCAACCGAATATTGGTGGATATGAGGCTGCCAACCGCAAGAATATTGATAAGTTGCGGGAAATGGGTGTTGACGTCGAAGAATTTCCTAATCCTGTTATTAATCACAAATTGGGGATGTTCGGCAAGTTGGCTTATATGAAACTTTTTTTCACTCCATTTCTATTATTAAGATTTATAACGCAGAAAGACATTATAGTGCATACTACTCCCCTTTATGGAAATCTACTGTTACCTTCTCTATGGTTATTGTGCTTAGCAAAACTTCTTCGTATTCGTAAATTGGTCGATGTTAGGGCTGGCTCTCTGATTCATTATTATACGACACAAGGGAAATGCAAAAGAAAAGGCTTGCGACTGATGATATCATTGGCGGACAAGATTACAGTGGAGGGATCGTCTTATATCCGTGATATTAAGAATGTGATGGGTCTGAATGCTGATATTTCGTATTTTCCTAACATCGCTTTATGTAGAGATTTTCATTATTCACAAAGGGCGTATGACAAGATTAACATATTATATTTTGGACGTATCACTGAGAACAAGGGTGTTGACACGTTGCTCAATATGATGTATTATCTCGATATGCGTTTTCATCTGTATTTGGCTGGAGGTATTGCTAATGATATGCACAATGTACAATTGGAATCTCCGAAGATAACTTATTTGGGATTATTAAAGCCTGAGCAATTAAAAGATACGATGCAGAGAATGCATTTCTTCGTATTCCCTACTCGTCATATTGGAGAGGGTCAGTCTAATTCTCTTATAGAGGCTATGTCCAATGGTTTAGTGCCTGTAGCTTCTGATCAAGGATTTAATGTCGAAGTAATCGCTGATTGTGGATTCGTTTTGAAAAGTGGTTCAACAGGGAAAGATTATGCTGACATTATAAAAAAAGTTGATGCTGACAGTTGGAATAAATTGAGCAGAAAATGTTGTGAACATATCTGCAAATTTCATAACGTGGATATTGAGATTCCTAAGTTGGTGGAGATATACAAAAACATGCTGGACTAATGAATGAAAAATTAATTTTTTGTGGGGATTTGGTTTGCCCTTTTGATTGTAAGGTTGATTATAAGCAAGTAAAGCCTCTTTTTAAGGATGCAATTGGCATAGCTAATTTGGAAGGGGCTATATTGAAAGATAAGGAGCAGGTTAATCATTTCAAATGGAAGGACAAATATTCATTGTATAGCTCTCCTGAGGTGTTGGATATTTTAGATAATCTGAATATTAAATATATATCGCTCTGCAACAACCATATTCTTGATTATGAACAGCCTATTGAGGTGACAAATCGAATGCTTATACAGCATGGGGTAAATCAATGGGGTCTTAAAAACCATGATGTACTTCAACTGAAACTGAATGAAAAGAATGTTTATATCATAACGTTTGCAACTTTCGCCAACGAGCATAGCCTTAATTTGTTCAATCCTCATAAGGTCTTAAAGGATATTGAATCTTTGAGGCAAAAAGAACCTGACTGTCTTATTGTAGTATATCCTCATTGGGGCGTAGAGAAATTTTATTATCCAGAACCTGCCGACCGTGTATTAGCTCATGCTTGCGTTGATGCTGGTGCAAATCTCATTGTTGGGCATCACCCGCATATAATTCAGCCAATTGAGTTTTATAAAGGAACATTTATCATTTATTCAATCGGTAATTTCATCCTTCCACAGACTTATTATGGAGAAAAGAAACTTGTTTACAAGCAAAAGGAAGTGCAACAGGAATTGGTTGTTGAATGGGATGGCTCTGATGTAAAGTTTCATCCTCTTTATTTCGACAAGGAAAGGAACATATTGTTACCAGATTCTACATATAATACAAACAAATTATTGACTCTATTCAAGGATGAAATTGGATATGGGCATTATTTGCGGATTTATATTAATCATGCTTCTAAGTTGGATATCTTTTTGCGCACAAGATATATGGCAAATTTGACAAATGAATATATAAGTTACATTTCACGCAAAGCTCTTCGATATGTGCGTAGGCTTTTCATCCTTTTAAAATTGCATGACCCGTATAAGAATGTTTCGCAAATAAACGATAAGGGGGGGGGTAAAAATAAACTCCTAAATATCCGAAGAAGTGATAACGAATCTCTTGCCTCAAAGGTATTGTTTCTTGGTATAGCTTGGCGCAAACCACATGGTGGTGTGGCTGCCGTGGA
>JAJPYV010000068.1 GCA_021204735.1 Prevotella sp. | reverse complement strand
CGTATAAATTGGGGTAATTATGACCTAATAGTTATTGACGAGAGTCATAATTTCAGAAACGGTGGCAGGTTTGATAATGATGAGGAGGACGATGGTTTTAAGGAAAACCGCTATGCCCGGTTGATGAACAAGGTGATACGCAGTGGCGTTAAGACAAAGGTACTAATGCTTTCGGCTACACCTGTCAACAACCGTTTTAGCGACCTGAAAAACCAGTTGCAGTTGGCGTATGAGGGGAAAGTCGAGAGAATAAACGAACTTTTAGATACTGAAAAGAGCATTGACGGTATTTTCAGGGATGCGCAAAAGGCATATTCAAACTGGGCAAAGCAGTCGCCTGATAAGAGAACGACAAAAAATCTTGTTGACTCTTTGAGCTATGACTTTTTCTCCTTGCTCGATGCCGTTACCATTGCCCGCAGTCGCAAGCATATCCTTAAATATTATGACACAAACGATGTGGGCAAGTTCCCGAAACGCCTGCCCCCTATCTCATGCCGTCCCAAACTGACGAATTTGGAGGGCGCAATATCTTTTTCTGACATTGCGGAGCAGCTAAACCGCCTCAACCTCTCAATCTATACGCCCTCGCTGTTCATTTTCGACAGCGAAAAAGACAAATACGGCATTGACTTTCATGGTGAGGGTCTTACTATCGATGGGCGTGAGAAAGGCTTGCGGCAACTCATGGCTATAAATCTGCTGAAACGTCTCGAAAGCAGCGTCAACTCATTCCGCCTGACATTGACAAGGATATTCTATTTCATAAAAAGCTCCATAGAGTCAATCGACAAATTCCAGAATGGCAAGACTGAGACTATCGACGTAACTGATTTTACGGATGATTATGACAACGAGGATTCTGAGAACGACCCGTTTGCAGGGCGTAAGTCGAAAATTGACCTCCGTGATATGGATTATCTCCGTTGGCAGCATGACCTGAACGATGATTTGGAGATATTGCAGTCGCTCCTCAATATGCTGAAAGACATCACGCCTGAACATGATTCAAAATTGCAGCAGTTGGCGGCTGAATTGAAGCATAAGTTCGCCCACCCTATCAACGGCAGCAACAAAAAGGTTCTGATTTTCACAGCTTTCGCTGATACGGCAAACTATCTCTATGAACAGCTTTCGGGCAGAATACTCAATGATTGCGGTCTGCATACCGCACTTATAACCGGCAGCTCGGAGGGCAAATGTACACTTCCCAAAAAGAAAGGGGCGTTCTCGTTCAACGAAATCCTCACGTACTTCTCTCCTTTATCTAAAGACAGGGATTCTCTTAATCCTGACGATACTCGTGAAATTGATGTGCTGATTGCTACTGACTGTATCAGTGAGGGGCAGAACCTGCAGGACTGCGACTATTTGATTAATTATGACATACATTGGAACCCCGTGCGTATCATCCAGCGCTTCGGCAGAATTGACCGTATCGGCAGCCAAAACAGCGTAATCCAGTTGGTCAACTATTGGCCCGATATGGAACTTGATGATTATATCAAACTGAAAGGCAGAGTGGAGAGCCGCATGAAGGCTACGGTAATATCAAGCACCGGTGATGATAATCCTCTCTCTGTCGATGAACAGGGGGATCTGGAATACCGCCGCAACCAACTGTTAAAACTCCAGAATGAGGTGGTGGACATCGAGGACATGGATACGGGTGTCAATATAATGGACTTGGGTCTTAACGAGTTCCGCCTTGATTTGTTAGCTAACCTCAAAGAGCACCCTAACATGGACCTCACTCCTTTTGGTATGAGTGCGGTGGTCTGTGCCTCTGAACAGGTTGAGCCGGGCGTGATTTTCGTACTCAAGAACCGTAACAACGGCATCAACATCGACCATTCCAATCTTCTTCACCCGTTTTACATGGTTTATATCTCGCACCAAGGCACTGTGATTTACGACCATCTCTCGCCCAAAAAACTGCTTGACAAAATGCGCTTTGCCTGCAAGGATAAGACGCAGCCTGACAAAACGCTTTGCAAGCAATTCAACCGTGAAACCCACGACGGCAAGAAAACGGATCATTATAGTGAATTGCTTCGTTTGGCGATACAGAGCATTATAAACGTGAAAGAGGAGAGCGAGATTGACAGCCTGTTTTCTGTCGGCGAGACTACAGCCCTGACCTATAACATCAAAGGGCTTGATGATTTTGAACTTATCTGTTTCCTCGTAATAAAATAACAATATGGAAAACATCCTCAATTTCCCACAGACCACAATAGTCAATTTGAATGTGCCTAAGAAAAAATTCTATGTGTTATGTCCAGGAAGTGCTTGGCGACAATATTTGGCATTGGATTATGAGAGTATCACATGGCTATACAAACTTTCGCCTACTACCCTTAACGTTGAGGATGGCAAGAATGTTCACGAGATAGACGGGTTCTATTGCAAAATGAAAAGAGACAAATACAGCATAAATTCTTTCTGCGCAATGGACGGTCTTGTGCCGCGCCACACGTTTTTCATAATTGAGCACGAGGGCAAATATGATTTGCTGATGCACCACAAGGAAATGACGATTGTAAATGGGGAACAGGTATGGATACGTGGTGGTACAGAAATGAAAAATAATATCACGATAGATGCAGACACCCTGAAAATTCAGGGACAGTCGATGGATGCCGTTTACAGCAGTTTGCTTAGTCAGATTTCAGGGCTGCACATCTCAACGGAAGAGGAATACAAGATACAGGCTGATTTGCGCAGGCAAATTGAGAAGAAGAACATCCAAATCGGCTCTCTGGAAATGAAAATCAAGGCGGAGAAACAATTCAACCGCCAAATCGAACTCAACACCCTTGTGCGGCAACTCAAAAAGAACATCTCATCCCTAACAAATAAATTAAACCGAAACACCAAATAATCATGACCCCAAATAACATCACAAGCAACCTTTTCACCCTCGTACAAAGACTTTCACCCTCGTACAAGGGAATGTATTGCCCCACACCCAATGTAGGGACACACAGCCAATGTAGGGACACAATTTATTGAGTCCGCTTGCCCGCCAGGGCAAATCGCAACCGTAAACGCAAGCAATATCGAACTTTTAACTTTTAATGTCATGAAACCCAATAAATTAGAATCCAAATCTCTCGATAATGCGACAATAAACCTTGATGCATTATATCAAATCGCTCCCTCTTGTTTCACTGAGATCAAGGACCCCGAAACGGGCAAACTCCGCCACGTTATCAACTTCACCACCTTGCGCCAACTGCTCGGTGATGCTGCTGTGGATGATTCAGATGAAATGTACCAATTTACTTGGCCCAGCAAACAGGCTGCCCGTCGTGAGGCAGCACGCCCCATAAACAAGACTTTGCGCCCTATTGTTGAGGACAGCGTTGACTGGGACAACACACAGAACCTGTATATCGAGGGCGACAACCTTGATGTATTGAAACTTCTCCAAAAGTCGTATTTGGGAAAAGTGAAAATGATTTATATCGACCCTCCCTATAACACCGGCAATGATTTTGTTTACAACGACAACTTTACTGTCTCAAAAGATGACTACGACCTGTTCTCTGGCGATGTCGATGAACTCGGCAACCGCTACCGCAAGAATACTGACACCAACGGCCGTTTCCATTCCGACTGGTGCTCTATGATTTATCCTCGCTTAATGGTTGCCCGCTCTCTCCTTACCGATGATGGCGTGATATTCATTTCAATTGATGATAATGAACAAAGAAATCTGAAAAATATTTGCGACGAGATTTTTGGAGAGGGGAATTTTGTGGCACAAGTTATTTGGGAACAAGGTAGAAAGTCTATGGCAGCACAAGTTGCCGTGAACCATGAATATTGTTTTATAT
>JAJPYV010000046.1 GCA_021204735.1 Prevotella sp. | reverse complement strand
TAACAGCTATGCTCCCCCACTTGGGATCTACGTCAATAGTCTCGAAAGAAGCGTAATCATTCCGATACACGAAGCCCACAAGTTTTGTTGATTCACTTCTATGTTTGGCGATATTGACAATATCCTCCAAATGATCAATTTGCAAGAGGACAGCTTTCCCATTGAGCTCCACCTCAACGGGCCAATTGTATTTTGTTACAAAAGTAAGAGAATTCTTATTTTTGTTCGATTGTATAAACCTGTGCATTTCTTATTTTAGCTTCGTTAATAAATTTATCTAAGCCATGTGACAAACACCCACCAGAGCAAAGGCCTCGCCTTCTATATTCACAATAATCACATTTTTCAAAAAGGCCTCCATTTTCAACTCTTACCGTGTTGTGGAATTCCTCAAAAAATCTGCATAACTCATCACGGCTTTGAAATTCGAGAAGGGACTTTTTGTTATATCCCGATAAGGGGAAACAAGCCCATACCGATAAGTCGGGACCGATATCTACGGCAGCGCCACAATTAAAACGGACATTACCGAAAGTATGTTTATACAACTTCCCTAATTCCTCATCAGAGAACACGCACATCGGCATGCCGCAATCAAAACCCACATGAATGTCAAAAGCCTCAAACGTAGGAAGGTATGCCATTAGTTCCTCCGCCATTGTACGCAGTTGGTCTGGTTTGATGCACATATTCTTCTTACCTGGTATCGGATGTGCCAAACCTAAGCGGATATGCCTTTGCAGACCATACTTATTTATTGCGTTCAATGCGTATGAATAATCGAAATTCAGTTTATATACGTTTATGCTCAATGTTGAATAACGGGAAAAAACAGATAGAAACCTGCCTATCGTCTCGTTTTCTGAAAACGCAGTCTCCTTCGGATTATTCAGGTTAACTACAAATGACAACATGCGAGGATCCAAACCGTCCAATTTTGAAATGGCTTCCAGCATGATTTTCTCACTGACAACACCACTGGTAAACACCGTTACATGCATCCCCCTGCTTATTATGTACAATATGTAATCCACGATGTCGGGATGGAGGAAAGGCTCGCCACCAAGCAGGGAAATATTATTATCACCCCCGCTCTGAAAGAAGTCAACGATATAGATTAAGTCCTCCCATTTCAGAATATCATCTGGCGGAGCATCATGCATGTGCTTACGTGCGAAACAATAAGGGCACGACCGTATGCATTTTTGTGTTAAAAGAATGTTAGGCATTTAAATTTTAATTTTTGTAAATTCTATTTTATCAGGATAATTAATCACGGCATCCGCTTCGAACGTCTCTTTGAAAATCCTGGAATTAATATCTGATACAAAATCGTAAGTCTTCAAGAAGAAGCCGCACATATCTTTTGACTTCTCTATTGAAAACAGTTCGCATCTCAATGGGATTTCATCGCTCTCTTCCCATTTATCCCCATTCAGTACTTTCACTTTTTGCATCAGCTTCCATATAAGTGGTTTTTTCTCAAGGTATATATAACTGTATGTAATATTACCCGAAGCGTCCATATTGACTCTTCTGATGTTCTCGCCCAAAACCTGGTAAACGTATGGCATAAGTACATTCTCATTATAATCATACCCTGAGACGACACCTATTATCTGATAATTGAAATCAACGATAGTTTTTTTCAGATATGGCATGAAGTCTACAATAGAAGGCCTTTCCGTCCATTTTTCTTCCAATTGTTTCAATCGGTAAATAAAACTTGAATCGTATGTATACGTATTCATAAAGTTGTATGTCAAGACATATTTATCCCAAAATACGTAGGTGTGAGGAAAACCCGGTATATGTATAGGTGTAAGAATCGACTGTCCATCCATTTCTTTCATTTCCAGAAATCTGTCACTGTTTGTTGAGGCAGTAACGATTCCACATGGGCCAAATATCGAAACTATCATATTTTACTGGAGACAAAGTCTGAAACCTAATGGTTCAAGAGCTTGATTATATTGACAACTACCTCTACTAGTACATCTGATAGAAGCGGCATCACTACTATAAAATCCGCCTCTGATGACACGTTGGTTCTTGTCAATTTCAACATTGCCGGTGGCATAACTCGTAAATATGTCTTGGCACCATTCTATTACGTTTCCACTCATGTCATAAAGACCGTATGGGTTTGGTTTTTTAGAGCCGACAGTATGTATAGTATTACTGCTGTTATACTCATACCATGCATAGTCCTCCGGATATGATGAGGTGCCGGCGTATTTTGAGCTGTTCTCCGTTCTGTTGCCTTCTTCATCTAAAACCACTTTGGCTGCATACTCCCATTCCGTTTCAGTAGGAAGTCGAAAATTACGTCCCGTTATCGAGTTCAGCCTTTGTATGAACAACTGGCAATCCTCCCAACTGACATTATTTACAGGATACCTATCGTTTATCACAGTAGAGGGATTATTATTCATCAAAACCTGCCACTGTTTCTGGGTTACCTCATATTTGCTCATATAGAAAGTACTAACTTCTCGTTTCTGGGAAGGTTTCTCAAATTCATCAGCATCAGCATCGTCAGAGCCCATCCAGAAAGAGCCACCTGGTATCTTCACCATTTCCAAACGAATACCATTAATGGTGAATGTATCTATCTCCTGCACAAACCCCTTCTTAGCTTCTTGTCCACTATCACAACTTTTGATTTGCGGGAATAAGAAAAAGCATAAAGCAGCGATAGCTAATGCAATCACTACAATCAAAATATATTTTGCAGCACCAGATCTTTCTGTCTCCACTCTTACGGTATGTTTCCCAGAACCGTAACCTCTCTCTGGTGGCTCTGGAATATCACTAGAATTAAGCATTCCCACAACTTCTTCTGCAGTCGGTCGGCTTTCCTTATCCTTTTGCATACAGAGTTCTACGATATTTCGGATTTTTTCATTTTTTATTTCCGAAAAGTCTACCTCTACGTCATCATCGTGCAACAATTGCCTACCAGTTGCCAAATCGTCAAACGGCATCCCGCCAGTTGCCAATTCGTATATGGAAATACCGTAAGAAAAGATATCTCCTTTTCTATCTGGAAGCCTGTCTTCTCTTTTGTTACTGAATTTCTCCGGCGGTGCATACGCCTCCGTCATGCTCGTACCCAAATTTTTCTGGTTGACACTTCTGCTCAACTGGGTCTTGGTTTTGGTACTGATACCAAAATCACTAAGCACATAGTGATTATTCGTACCTTTCGTGTCTATAAGAATGTTCGCAGGCTTTATATCCTGATGCACAATTCCACTTTCATGCAGGTATTTGAGACCTTGTGCAACATCTCTCATTACCAATAAAATCTCATCATCTGACATCTGCCCAACACGCTTACTGAGACTGCCTCCCTCGCATAGTTTCATCACGAGATAAGGTATGTTTCCACAGGTGTCAAAATGTTCGGCACGTACTATGTTAGGATGATTTAGGTCTTTCATTCGTACATACTCTCCTGACAGATCTTTTATACCATCTTCATCAAGATTAGTATATATCTTGAGGGCTACTACTGAGTCCTTGGCGGATTTGTCTATCGCCTTCCAGACATCTGCAAATCCTCCTGATCCGATTAAACGATCTAAGATATAACGGTCATGAAACTCATCACCGTGTTTAAACTTATGTATTGAACGATTATCTCCCATAAATAATTCTTTTTATATTAATAATTATTATCTATTTACATTGATACTGCACCTTCTACATCTACGCCACTTGGATCTATTGTACTTTTTCCATAGTTTATATATATTTGATTATTTTGTATATCACTTGCAAGGGATTTTAAATTACTTATTAAACTTTTTTGTTGATTTTCCAGTTTGCCATATTCCTCTATATTGTTTGATAAACTAGATACATTCTTAATAAA
>JAJPYV010000201.1 GCA_021204735.1 Prevotella sp. | reverse complement strand
TGAAATTAATCAATTGTGGATTTATCGGTTGTGGTGACGTTACTGAAAAGAAATCCGGACCTGCTTTTAATGATGTTGAAGGCTCTAAAGTGGTGGCGGTGATGTGCCGCACTGAAAAAAATGCTCGTTCATACGCTGAACGTCATAATATCAGCCGTTGGTACACTGACGCTCAGGAACTGATAGAAGATCCTGATATTAATGCTATTTACATTGCTACACCTCCTTCGAGCCATGCCATCTATGCTATTATGGCAATGCGTGCTGGCAAGCCTGTTTATGTTGAAAAACCTCTTGCCGCTTCATACGACGACTGTGCGAGAATTAACCGTGTCAGTGAACAGACTGGCATTCCTTGCTTTGTGGCTTATTACCGTAGGTATCTTCCTTATTTCCAACGCATTAAAAGGATGTTGCAGGATAAGGTCATTGGTGATGTGATGAACGTGCAGTTGCGCTTTTCCAATCCTCCACGTGAATTTGACGCTGCCAAAGGCAAAAATCAGCCATGGCGGGTGCAACCGGATATTGCTGGTGGCGGGTATTTCTATGATATGGCACCTCACCAGTTTGATATGTTGCAGGATTTGTTCGGCGTTATCACTGAGGCTAAAGGTATTTGTGTAAACCGTGGCGGACTATATGATGCAGAGGATACCGTGAATGCTTGCTTCAAATTTGAAAGCGGTCTGTGCGGCAGTGGCTCCTGGTGTTTCGTTGGTCACGAGTCATCAACTGAAGACCGTATAGAGGTCGTAGGAAACAAAGGTAAATTGAGTTTCTCTGTTTTTGATTATGCCCCGATACAGGTTGTTACGAGCAAAGGTGTTGAAAATCTTGAAATACAAAATCCTAAATATGTCCAATTGCCTATCATAAAAGCGGTTATCGAAGATCTTCAGGGATTCGGACTGTGTTCATGCACAAGTGTTTCTGCTACACCTGTCAACTGGGTTATGGACCGTATCTTGGGTAAATTTTAAAGTTCTTGCATGAAACGTCTGCTGTTCTTATTACTTCTCATTGCTACATCTTCTTTTGTCTTCGGACAGCAAGATTCAGTGAGGATTGTGAAGAAGAACACTGTTTTCAGACGTATCGGCAAGGCCTTCACCCATGTGTTCAAGGAGTTTGACCATATCGACACGGCTTACATAGAACCGCAACATTATAACTATACTGTGATGTTGCAGAACACCAACAACTTCGAGATGTACACCTTGAAAAGCAAGACGGGACAGTCTATTATGTTTTCTCCTGAACCCTCAGTAAGAATTGGTCCATATTTGGGCTGGAGATGGATTTTCTTGGGCTACACTTTCGATTTAAGGCACAAGATAGATGACAGTTCCAACACTGAGTTTGACGTGAGTCTATACAGTTCAATGTTCAATGTTGATTTGTATTACAGAAAAACGAGGGATTATCGTATAAACCAAACTTTCTTTAGTGATGATATAGAGCGGAATGTACTTCATGGAACGCCTTTTCCTGGACTTACAACCAGTACAAAGGGATTTGATGTGTATTACATATTCAATCACCATAAATTCTCTTATCCTGCTGCATTCAGTCAAAGTACTAACCAACGGAGAAGTCATGGCTCGCCATTGGTTGGCATTGGTTTCATGTCAAACAATATTGACTTGAATTCTGATGAGTTGAAGGATGTTGTGGAAAGCGGAATGAGCAAGAAAGGCCTTGAGGTACAAGTGGATTCTGGTCTGATGTTCAACAAGGTGCGTTATACTTCATACTCTGTATCAGGTGGTTACGCTTATAATTGGGTGTTCGCTCACAATTGGTTGTTTGCCGCCTCACTGTCCGTTGCCCTTGCTTATCAGAAGTCAACCGGTGAATTGCAGCACGATAATTCGTTTTCATTGCGCGATTTCAGATTTGGCAACTTCAACTTTGATGGTGTGGGCCGCTTCGGCTTAGTATGGAACAACACTAAATGGTATGCTGGTGCAAGCACAATCTTTCATTCATACAATTATCGCAAAAGTCAGTTCTCTACAAACAATGTCTTTTGGTCACTATATTTTTATTTTGGAGTGAACATCTGTAGAAAGAAATAAGATTAAATAATATGTTGAACAAAATTCGATATATAATTGATATATTGTTTGTTTCAGTATTGTTATTGATTACTGAACCATGCAATGCCTACGAGGTGCAATATTTGTCCGATGATAGTTTGAGAGTAATGGGCATTTTGGAGGATACAGGTAAACAGAATGATGATGTTAACCTAATACTTTACATCGCATGCAAAATGCTCGACATTCCGTATGTCGCCCATACTTTGGAAGTGAATAAGACTGAAAAACTTGTGGTAAATCTTAGGGAACTCGACTGCACCACTTTTGTTGAGAATGTCCTGGCTCTTTATTTATGCATCAAACAGAATAGCAACACATTCGCCACATTCTGCCACAACCTGTGTAAAATCCGTTATCGCAGTGGTTGTGAACCTCATTATGTGAAACGATTGCACTACTTCACCGATTGGATTGCTGACAACACCGAAATGGGCTTTTGCGAAGAAATACAGTCACCCATTCCCCCTTTCTCGTCCACACAGACAATCAGCGTGAATTTCATGTCCTCTCATCCTGATAAATACAAGATGTTGAGAGAAAATCCTGACTATCTGCCTTATATCAAGGATATGGAGAAAGCTATCAATGGAAAAACTTATAAATTCATCCCTAAGTCGGAAATGAACAACAACGACTTGCTGAAAAGTGTTATCAAGGATGGAGATATAATCGCAATTACAACAAATATTGGAGGTCTCGATATCCAACATCTCGGTTTTGCGGTGTGGCACAGCGACGGACTGCACTTGCTCAATGCGTCAAGTATTCATCACAAGGTGGTTGAAGAACCTATGACTTTATACCGGTATTTAAAAAAACAGAAAACAATGACTGGCGTAAGGGTTGTTAGAGTACCAGTGCGTTGAAACTCTATTACAGTGTGTAAACAGATTCAATCTGCGTTTTTATCCATTCAAATAATACATTTTTGAGAAATAAATTGTAAGTTTGCAGCATAATATCCTAAAATAAATCTAAAATATGAATTCAAAACAAATATTGTTTCTTGCGACTGTAATCATACTTGCTTTCACGGCTTGCAGCAAAAAAGAAAAGCAAACTGATATAATTGCCCCCAAACCTGTTGAGAATATGCCTTCCTCTCCTCAAAAAATGCAGGACTCCAATTATAAAGAGACTGTTGACTGGATTGGAAAACAATATGAGGTAAATATTTCCAGACGTTCTGATGAGAGTATGCCAATTATCGAGGATATCGATGGGAAAAAGTATTATGACAACAAAATTACAGTAAAAATCATCCGTCCTGACGGCACAGTCTTTTTTAATAAAACGTTCTCGAAATCTGATTTTTCTTCATACGTAAGTAACGATTACATGAAGCAGAGTGCATTGCTCGGTATAGTGTTTGATCAGGTGTCTGGCAATAACCTGATTTTTGCTGCAAGTGTCGGTTCTCCTGATGTCCTTAGCGATGAGTATATTCCTCTTACGCTCACAATTTCACGTATGGGTGATATAAACATTAAGAAAGACACTCGACTTGACACTGATAACAGTCCAATGGATGATGACGATTTTGGAGTGTGATATTTTATTAAAGCGTAAATACGGTTCTGAACAACTTATAATCTATATAAAACATTTTTATCATTTCCAAAAATAGCTAAAAAGGCAATATTTTTTGTAATGTAGAATTTGCAATTAGAGAATTAAATATTATCTTTGCAGTTGAAAACAAATCTGAAAAATGGAGGCCTTTTTCCGCACTCATACTTACTTGGTTGAACACACCAACGCCCAAGTTCGCAGAAATCTCATGGACGAGATT
>JAJPYV010000102.1:1522-3901 GCA_021204735.1 Prevotella sp. | reverse complement strand
TCAATATTGAATGTCTACACTAAAATAATAAAAGGTGTACGATGTTTTATTCGCTGAATTAAGGTTGTATTTTTATTCAGCTTTAAAATGTTTTCTTACTGCAAAGTTATAAATAAATTTTATAATTAGCTTCATTTTTATTGTTTTTCATCATTTTTTTCTTTTTTGGCTGACTTAATCATAAAGTTATACAGCATAATTTGCATAAATCATAATAGTGACATGATTTATTTCCCAATAATTAACATATTTAGCAATCTTAACTGTAATAAATAAAACATCATACTCTTACTTTATTCTGCAACATAACATCGGAAATCTTTTATTCCGCGAATACAAGAGATATGACAGATAATAATAAACTGACTAAAGCATATAAATTTAAAAAATAGTGATTTTACTTAACCAAGTATGATATCGGCCCCACTATTTTTTAACATAAACAAAACAAAAATTAAACTGCTGCTGAGGGTCATAGCAGCATAAAAACAAAACTATTATGAAAAAATCATTTCTGTTTAAAACTTTGTTAGTAGCTTTGATGCTATTGCTCCCTACAATTCGCTCCTTTGCGTATGATTTTGAAGCTGATAATGATGAGGGAACAACTATTTATTACAACATCACATCAGCTGATGAAAAAACTGTAGAGGTAACTTACCTATACGATAATTTCAAAAATGGTTACAAAGGTGTTATCGTTATTCCATCAAGTGTGAGATATAAAAACACGACCTACTCTGTTACAGGTATAGGAAACAGTTTATTCGTGAATTGTTCGAGCCTTAGATCAATTGAGATACCAAGCAGTGTTACAAGTATAAGAGAATCAGCATTCAAAGGTTGTACGGGCCTTACATCAATAGAGATACCAAGCAGTGTTACAAGTACAGGAAGAATTGCATTCCAGAGCTGTACGAGCCTTACATCAATAGTGATACCGAGTACAAGTATTGGGAGCTCTGCATTTTGGAATTGTACAAGCCTTACATCTGTAGAGATAACAAGCAGTGTTACAAGTATTGGAGAAGGTGCATTTTCTGGTTGCAGAAGTCTTTCCCATATAACATCGCTTAATCCAGAACCGCCTATATGTAGTTATCATAATGAGCCATTCGATGGCGTAGATAAAACAACATGTTTGTTGTCTGTACCTATTGGTTTTAAATAGGCATACGAAAGTGCTGATGTGTGGAAAGAATTCTATAATATAGAAGAAACAACTGGTATCAATGCTATATCAACAGATATGCAAGATAAGACAGTTAGCAGCTATTACACTATCGATGGAAAACAAATTAATGCTCCTACAAAAGGTATTAATATTGTGAGATACTCCGACGGCACAACGAAGAAAATAATGGTAAAATAAATTTACTAACAAATTACGCAAGTTTTTATATAACATAATTATATCTTAAAATCATTAAACATCAAATCATTATGAAATTAAATTTGAAAAGGTGCCTTATGGCATTAGTATTCGTCTTGGTGAGCACGCTGTCGTTTGCCCAGACAAGAGTAGTAAATCACATTGTTGCCGAAGGCGAGACGCTTGAGTCGATTGCCCAGCGCTACAACACTTCTGTGGAGACCATCATCGCTATCAACCCCGATGCAGCGCAGGCAATCTACGTGGGAATGGAAATGAAGATACCCGTAACTATTGTGGAGAACAAAAACGAAACCGTAGCGGCACAACCAGAAGTGGCAGTTGTTTCAGAGCCTGTCGCCAATAATGTCAATAGCGTCAGCACGGAAGAATTCAAACGTTGGACGATGCCCGGTCAATATGGATTGTTAGCATCGCCAAAGAGTGGCGACAATCCTTGGAAATACGGATTTGATATATCTCTGGGCGCCAATTATTACTTCATCAAACAGGCATACGTCGGTGCGAGATTGGGCTACACCTTGCTGGCGTGGAAAGACTGGATGGCCCATTTTATCGGCATCCCAATAGAAGTGGGCGGTAAATTCAAGATGAATGAAAAGCACTCGGTGATGCCATATTTGGGCTTTGACTTTCAAATTTGTGTAAAAGAGAAATATGACGGCGACAGTAAATACAAAGAAATGATGAAGGAAGTGGCGAAAGAGGCGCAAGGGAACATCGGCGTTGGCTTCCGTATTGGCGTGCGTTTCGTCGGTAAGAAGGGCAACGGCTTAGGCATTGCTTACGTACTTCCTCTCAACGACAATCAAAAAGGATTGGGTAAAAACGGATATCCTGAAATATCTTTCGTAAGCGATTTCTAAGGCAAGTTAAATCAAATGTACAGAGGTATGCTGATTCAGTTCACATAAATAATTAATACATAGACAAAAAAATAAAATTATGAAAAAGTATTTAGTTCTATCATTATGCATGTTGGCAGC
>JAJPYV010000102.1:0-1422 GCA_021204735.1 Prevotella sp. | reverse complement strand
AGGTAAATCAAGTTACGATGCTGCACGTGCCAACTGGGGCGGTTCGTGGCGATTGCCCACGTCCGAAGAACTCACGGAACTGAAAGACAATTGTTACTGGACGTGGACTACTATGAATGGACACAACGGCTACAAGGTGACAGGAATGAATGGTAACAGCATATATTTGCCGGCAAATGGTGAGAAAAATGGTTCGTCACTCACTGGTGAAGGCACAATGGGTTGCTATTGGAGTGCCACGCCCAACTATACTGATAATACCAGAGTGATATTTCTAGACTTTGAAAGTAGCGGTTATTGGGTTTTCAATGGCGACCGATATTTGGGGATGTCAGTGCGTCCCGTAACTGACTAATGCGAATACCTTAAAATCATTTGAATGTAGCCCAAAAGTTGAACGTGCGAGACATTATACATTAAAGGGTTCGGTATTTTACCGAACTCTTTCTTTTTTACCTGAATTTAATTCTATTTCGGCTCACCCGATAATTATAGGGTAAGCCAAAATCTTTCATGAAAAAGGAAATGGTTCCTGCGAACATTGCCGCAGAAACCATTGAATATATTAATCATTTGATGTTGGTGAGGTTCTCTTTATTTCTTTTTTCTATATTTTAAAATTTCCTTTCCACAGAGCACAACCTTTTGGTTCAATTCTCTCCAAATTTGTACACTCTCTATAAATAAAATTCTCTATGATTACAGTTATCTTAGGATCGGATTCTATTCTATTACCAGAATGTCGACTGATTGAATAAAACTCTTTTCTATCTCCGTGTTCCCACTCCTCATAACACGTTTTATTGCCATCTGTTTTAATATCCATAACCCAAAGTCCATGAGGATTGCCTTCTTCATCAAAATTTCCTTTGAACTTGTCTCTACCCAAATTCCCTTTTATTTCCCCTATAGGATGTCCATTATGCATCCTCATAGATAATCGTTTTGATCTCTTTTTCCATCCTAAAAATGTCATTCCTTTCCATGACTTATAAATGTACACACCATTATAAATTCCTCTTTCGTAGTCTATTATGAGGACTTTCTTTTCTCTTTTTCTTTTACTTTGGTATTTCCAACGCCCACTTTTAAGGTCTTCATCAAAATTCCCACATGCTCTTATAGTGGTCTTTTCCAATGAACCTTCGTACGATTTTCTTGAGTATCTATACTTTCCTTGATAAATACGTTCTATTTCCGAATCATCATAATAATATGTCACTCTGCCACCATGATAACGCCCAGAGTAACAATGATTTCCATACTTTCCTGATTTGGGACGCATATTATTCGTCCCAATCAGTCGCTCAATAAAACCGTTCATATTTTTGTGTCTTTATGGGTATCTACACTCTTTTATTCTTTCAATTTTTTTTACTTCGCAAGAGAAGTTTGTTGCTCTCTTAGTAAGAGAGCGTAAAA
>JAJPYV010000171.1 GCA_021204735.1 Prevotella sp. | reverse complement strand
AAGGGCGCATGTTATTGATACTTACGACGTGTCGGTGACTGCCCGCAGATATTTAGAGGAATATAAAAGATAGGATATATTATGAAGAATAAAGTTATCATTGCCCTGTGTGGAGCGGCGAATAGGGGGAAGACAATTACGCTGCTAAAGTTGATAGACCTTTTGAAAGGAAATCAGACAAGTGAGAAGCGGGGAGACAGGAGAGAGGTTTGCGAGTACAAGGGAAAGCGAATAGTAGTGACAACTCCTGGGGACAGTGGTGATGTGATGAGCGATAACATCCAGTTCATGAGGGAAAACGCTTGGGACTTAGCGGTTACAGCCACTCGCACCAGAGGCGCTACGCAAGACTTGCTCATTGAATACGCCAAGCAGGTGGATGCGGAAATCAGATGGATATACAAACCCTGGGTCGCTCAAGAGAACGAGGAAGAGGAAAACAGCCAGTGTGCGGCAAAGCTGCTGCAAGAGATTGACGGGATAATTGATGAGCAGTAAAGTTGACTTTACTCATTCCTTTTGACACATTTTCCTAACCTTGTGGAATGGTTAGCTTCGCTGAGGTTAGCTTCGCTGAGGGTTGCACCGTTGCTGGCACTCGAGAGAGTGTGCAAGCCCCCTCTCCTCTCGCTTGGGAGCAAGGTTCCGCCATTCGGGCGGTTTGCGGCACATTCAACGATAAAGTGGAATTTTACCCTCTTTTCTTGCTTCTTGGCAATAATATCGTTAACTTTGCAACCGATATACGAGTAGCTTATGGCGAAAAAGGAAGAGGCGATGCTTGTCGCTGAGCAGAGGAAGGCGGTATTCAGAAAGGAAGAGTATGAGTACACTCACTTGTGTTATCGCTGTGTGGATACGCAAGAGGAGTTTACTACCACGCAGACGGACACGTATAACACTTCCCAGATATACAACAGCTATCGCGCCGAGCATGGGATACCTTTCCCTGACGAGATAAGGGAGGTCCGCAGCCGTTATGGGCTCTCGGCGCTGAAGATGTCGAGGATATTGGGCTTCGGAGACAATCAGTACCGCCTGTACGAGAATGGGGAGATTCCGAACGTGGCGAACGGACGAGTGTTGAAAGCCATCCAGTCCGCCAAGACATTTGAGACTTTCGTGGATGCCGCGAGAAACGTGCTGTCAGAGGCGGAATATGCGTCAATAAAGAAGCGGCTGGAAGAGTGTGTCAACCAAACCTACATGGACAGGGCGGTATATATGCTGATAGGGGGAGGCAACGAGCGCAGCAGATACAACGGGTATTCCCTGTTGTCGAAGAGCAGGCTGAAGAACGCCATGCTGTTCTATATCGAGATGTTCAAGGGCGTGTTTGCCACGCAAATGAACAAACTGTTGTTCTACACGGATTTCTTGTCATACAGGGAAAGCGGGCAGACAATAATGGGCTTGACCTTCAGGGCAATACAATACGGGCCCGTGCCCGACAGGTGGAACAGAATATATAGCCTCCTTGATGATATTTGTGAGGTGGAGGTGGAATGCGCGAACGGGAATGTAGGCAACATGCTTGTGTCGGAAATGCCTTGCGACAGGTCGAGCTTTACCGACGGGCAACTGGCTATACTCGAAAGGGTTTATGAGACGTTCAGGAATGACACTCCCGCCATAATCTCAGCGAAGAGCCATCAAGAGCCCGCATGGGTGGAAAACAAGGATAAGCATTCTCTGATTGATTACAGGTATGCTTTCTCGTTGAAAGCCGTTTGACAGGCTAAAAATCAAAAAAACGGAAGGATATATCGCGGAGGCGGAAAACCGCCAGCGGTATGTCCACTTGCGAATTTGTCACTCGTGCCGCTTCCTGGAAATCTATGCGTCGTTCTGCGAGAATCAGTGCGTCAACTCCCTTGGGTTCGTGCGGTAACTCAGGCTTGTTCGTGCGGTGATTAAGCTTCGTTCGTGTGGTGGCTTATGGATAGGGGAAAAGAAAAACAGTATAAAAGCAACATTATCTGGAGAAATGAATGTATAACCGAAAAAGTATAAAGTAAAAACAACAATGGAAGAACACAAACTAAGTAAGCTGCAAATAGCGGAATTTGAGATTTTTAAAGTGTTCATAGGTATCTGTGACAAATATAATTTCAGATACTATGTGAGCGGTGGAACTCAGTTGGGCGCTGTAAGGCATAAAGGCTTTATCCCGTGGGATGATGATATTGATGTTGGTATGCCGAGACCCGACTTTGAGAAGTTCTTGGAAATTGCGCCCAAGGAACTCCCTGAACACTTGTATCTTAGCACGTATAAACGTCCCGACCACATTACCCTTGTGGCAATGATATTCAACAAGAAAAAGGAGTTTAAGCTAATAAATGCCGAAAAGGAAGTGCAGACTGGCGCATGGATTGATATTCTCGTGATTGATGGAGCTCCGGGACCAGGCATAAAGCGCAAAATATTTGGCATTAAATATATGTTTTATCGCATGATGAACCAGTATGCCCATTTCAGCGAAATAGTGAACATGACGATAAAGCGCCCATGGTATGAGGCATTGGCTATAAAGTTCGCACAATGGACGAACATTGAGAAGCATCTTGACCCTGTGAAGTGGGGAGACCGAATGCATAAGTTCTTACAAACGTATCCGTTTGAGACGAGTGATTATGCAGCAGAGTTCCTCGGACGAGAGAAGATGAGAGAGATTGTTCCGAAAGACTGGTTTGGGAAAGGAACAGATTATGATTTTGAGGATATCAAAGTAAAAGGATTTGATAAAGCGCATGAATACCTCACGCACTACTACGGAGATTATATGACTCCTCCCCCAATGGCGGACAGGGACAGGCATGGCGTTCGTGATGGCGAGTAACTATGAGTGTAAAAGTTTTTAAAGCATTATTCAGTAAGGTAGGAGGCTGGACTTTGTTCCGCCAGTATTCTTACGCAGGTGTCTTGACGTTTGCGGTGTGGCAGATACTTGTTCACGGCTTTTCAAAGAAAGGACTGGAAATAGCCAGACTCGCAATCAACAAAAGGATAGTGGATAAATTGCGACGGAAGAACAAGGCACATATCGCAACCTTTCTGTCAGATAATCCAGATATAGAAACGTATCCTCGCGCTCATTCCAAGAAAGTGTGGGTATGTTGGCTGCAAGGAATTGAGGCGGCTCCGCTATTGGTAAAACGTTGTTGTCAGTCTCTGAAAGAGAACATGCCAGACAGGGAGATTGTGTTGCTGACAGAAGACAGTTGGAAAGATTATGTTAGCTTACCGCCTCACATCATTGAAAAGATGGAGAAAGGCTATATTACCCGAACACATTTCTCTGATTTTCTTAGGCTTGAACTTCTTCTCAATTATGGTGGCACATGGATTGACGCGACAGTATTTTGCTCAGGGAATAAGATTCCCTCGTATATGCTGGATTCTGACTTCTTCATTTTCCAATGCATGAAGCCAGGACTTGACGGACACCCCACGAGAACTTCTTCGTGGTTTATCTCCGCTTGTACGAATCAGCCAATCCTGATGCTCACCAAATATCTGCTTTATAAGTATTGGGAGAGCCACAACAAGATGTATGACTATTTCTTGATACATGACTTCATCGAACTTTCAATTGAGACTTTCCCAGAGGAGTGGAAGAAAGTCGTGCCATTCTCAAATGCTGTTCCCCACATATTGCTCTTGAGATTGTTCGAGCAGTACGATAAACAAATATGGGCAGCCGCTAAAGAGCAGACCCCATTCCATAAACTGTCATATAAGTTTACTTCTGACAGATATGAGATGGAGGGAACTTATTATAAACATGTAATTGAAAAGGCATGAAAAAGGTGATAACTTACGGGACGTATGACCTGCTGCACCAGGGGCATATAAATCTGCTTAGGCGTGCGAAGGCACTGGGGGACTACCTGATAGTGGGGGTTACCAACGACAACTACGACC
>JAJPYV010000249.1 GCA_021204735.1 Prevotella sp. | reverse complement strand
GGATTGTAAGTTCCAATCTTTTCTATGAATTTACCATCTCGTGGTGCTCTTACGTCCGCAATGATTATCCTATAAAAGGCATATCCCTTGCGGCCTCCTCTTTGTAATCTGATTTTTGTTGCCATTTTAAATTTTAATTAGGTTTGAATTTTATACCATCATCTCGTGATAGCGGCTGCAAATGTACCATTTTTAATTAACACTCAACTTCTACAAATCAATTTTAATTAAACTTTTTAGCAATTTTTAAGATACGTAACTGTTTTCACACTATCATCAAATCGCTCATTATCGTGTTACTCACATATATTCCCTTTCTTGTTAGACGCAGGTAACTCTCATTAATTTCCAACAATCTTGTTTCTATATGTCTTTTCGCACATCTCAATATATAATCTTTGTATTTTACCCCATACTGTGTTTCCACATTCTTCAAGTCAATTCCTTCACAAGTGCGCAATGCTGTGGTAATCAAGTCGTTTACCTTAGTATCTTCATCAAGTCCTTCCTGTTCCATAGGTATGCTGCCTTTACATATATCTTCTATGTATTTTTCTATATTTGATACGTTCCATTGCCGTGAACTGATATTGTATGAGTGGGCGGCTGCTCCTATTCCTATATATGGCACTTGCTTCCAATAACTGCTGTTGTGACGTGAGCGGTAGCCTTTCTTGGCAAAATTACTTATTTCGTAATGCTCATAACCTGATGATGTCAAACGGTCGGTTAACTCGTCATACATGGCGAGACTCAATTCATCGCTAACTTCTTTCACATCTCCTTTCTCCAACATATTTCCAAGCACTGTACCTTCCTCGTACATCAAACTGTAAGCTGAGATATGCTCTACATCTAATTTCAAGGCTTCTGTAATGTCTCTTTGCCATTCATTTAGAGTCTCACCTGGAAATCCGAATATCAGGTCTATACTGATATTTCGCATCCCTGCCCTACGCAAAAACTTCACCGCATTTCTTACTTCTTCCACATTATGCCTTCTATGCAGAAATCGCAGTCGTTTCTCGGAAAATGTCTGCACACCCATACTTATGCGGTTTATTGGCATAGTTTTCAAAAATTCAGCAAATTCTAATGTTATATCATCGGGATTACATTCTATCGTTACTTCTGCATTATTCTCAATCGAAAATTTATCGAATATATTGTTGAATATCTTTTCAAGTTGCTTGTCTGTCAATACCGATGGTGTTCCTCCTCCTATATATATTGTGGAGAATTGCTCACTTATATAGTCTTTCCGCAACTCCATTTCCTTGCATAATGCCTCGACATACTTATCTCGCATAGCCATCATTGTCGTTGAATAAAACCCGCAATATATACAGCGACTCTTGCAAAACGGAATATGCACATAAATACCTGCCATTAGCAAAAAATTATCAGTTTTAATGTACAAAAATACTAATATGATTTAATTTTTATCATCTTTATGCATTTTCTTTTGTCAAATAAATAAAAAAGTAGTAATTTAGCCCCAAATAGTAATTTTTAATTAACTTAAATCCAAAAATAATATGAAAGTTTACAAAACTGAAGAGATTAAAAACATTGCACTGATTGGCAGTGCGGGATCCGGCAAGACTACTCTTGCCGAGGCTATGCTTTATGAAAGTGGTGTTATCAAACGCCGTGGTACTGTAGAGACCAAAAATACAGTATGTGATTATTTCCCAGTTGAACAAGAATACGGCTACTCGGTATTTCCAACTGTTTTTAATGTAGAGTGGAACAATAAAAAACTTAATATAATCGATTGCCCGGGGTCTGACGACTTTATCGGGGGTACTATCACTGCCCTCAATGTTACCGACCAAGCTCTCATCGTTGTCAACGGTCAGTATGGTCCTGAAGTTGGTACACAAAACTGCTTCCGTTACACCGAAAAACTTAAAAAGCCTGTCATCTTTCTCGTCAACGAGTTGGATAGAGACACTTGCGACTTTGATACTATTATGACCAGCATGAAAGACATCTATGGTTCTAAATGTGTTGAAATCCAATACCCTGTTGCTACTGGCCCTAACTTCAACTCTATCATCGATGTCCTTCTCATGAAGAAATATTCTTGGAAGGCTGAAGGCGGTGCTCCTATCATCGAGGATATCCCTGCTGATGAGTTAGATAAGGCTACAGAACTGCACAATGCCCTCATTGAGGCTGCTGCCGGCAACGACGATGCTTTGATGGAAAAATACTTCGAGGAGGAGAATCTTACTGAAGATGAAATTCGTGAGGGTATCCGCAAGGGACTCATCACTCGTTCTATCTTCCCTATCTTCTGCGTTTGCGGTGGAAAAAGCATGGGCGTACACCGTCTCATGGAGTTCTTGGGCAACGTTGTTCCTTTCGTTAGCGAAATGCCAAAGGTAAGCAATGCTGCCGGTGAGGAAATCGCTCCTGATGTAAATGGCCCTACATCTCTGTTTTTCTTCAAGACTTCTGTTGAACCGCACATTGGTGAGGTTTGCTATTTCAAGGTTATGAGCGGTAGCGTGAAGGTCGGTGATGATATGACCAATGCTGACAGGGGTTCTAAAGAACGTATCACGAGTCTCTTTGTCTGCGCTGGTGCTAACCGCCAGGCTGTTGATGTCCTCAACGCTGGTGATATCGGTTGCTCCGTGAAATTCAAGGATGTCAAGACAGGCAATACGCTCAACGACAAGGATTGCGACAATAAGTTCAACTTTATTAAATATCCTAACTCTAAGTATTCCCGTGCTATCAAGGCTAACAGCGAGACTGAGACTGAGAAGATGATGGCTGCTCTTGCCAAGATGCGTCAGGAAGACCCGACATGGGTTGTTGAGCAGAGTAAGGAATTGAAACAGACTATCGTTCACGGTCAGGGTGAGTTCCACCTCCGCACACTCAAATGGCGTCTTGAAAACAACGAGAAAATTCAGGTCAACTATATTGAGCCTAAGATTCCTTATCGTGAGACTATCACTAAAATGGCTCGTGCCGACTACCGTCACAAAAAACAGTCTGGTGGTGCAGGTCAGTTCGGTGAGGTACACCTTATAATAGAACCGTACACAGATGGCATGCCTGACCCTGTTACCTATAAGATCAATAACCAGGAGTTCAAGATGAACATTAAGAGCAAGGAAGAAATTGACCTTGAATGGGGCGGCAAATTGGTATTCATTAACTCTGTTGTCGGTGGTGCTATCGATACTCGTTTCATGCCTGCTATCCTTAAAGGTATCATGGAGCGTATGGAGCAGGGTCCTCTTACCGGCAGTTATGCCCGTGACGTTCGTGTTGTAGTTTACGATGGTAAGATGCACCCTGTTGACAGTAACGAACTTTCATTTATGCTTGCAGCTCGCCATGCATTCTCCGATGCCTTCAAGAATGCCAACCCGAAGATTCTTGAGCCTATCTACAAACTTGAGGTTCTCGTTCCTGCCGATTACATGGGTGATGTAATGGGTGACCTGCAAGGTCGTCGTGCCATCATCATGGGCATGGACAGTGAGCCTGGTTATCAGAAACTGAATGCTCAGATTCCTCTCAAGGAATTGTCAAGCTATTCAATCGCTTTAAGTTCTCTCACAGGTGGTCGTGCTTCATTCTCAACAGAGTTCTTAGAGTATCGTCTCGTTCCTAACGACATCCAGCAGAACCTCATCAAAGAGCACGAGGCAGAAGCAGAAGAAGATTAATCATATTATTAATCCAATATCCAAAAAGGTATGCTCAACGGCATACCTTTTTAATTTTGCTTTATTTGCTACTATATAATCTTTGGTGACATCGACAAAAAATTTTATTATCATAAACAAAATTTCCTCATATAATTGCACTTCAATGTTGAATGTACACTTTAAGTTCGCTCTAAGTTCACCCAACTCCAAGCAATAATGTATTGTTATTTTTTATTTCTTATACAGCGGAGCATTATAT
>JAJPYV010000071.1 GCA_021204735.1 Prevotella sp. | reverse complement strand
TTGATATTTTCAACTTCTGCAAAGAATGTCTATCCTATGATGAAATTGATGAAAGCCATTGGTTGGAAACAGCATACTGTTCATTGGGTAATCGGCGGTTCTTTGGGGCAGAACGTGAAAAACGGAACATTCCGTGCTGAGGTGATAAATTATATTGATTGGACGCTTGTTGAGAGCAATATAATGAAAGAAGAATTAGAGAGTTTTGATGTGACTGGTGTGTTGCAAGTTCCCAATTTCAAGCCTATTGATTACTTCCCTGACATATCAAAAAGAAATAACAAGCATCTGCGTTTTGTCTTTATCTCCCGTATTATGCCTGATAAGGGTTGTGATTATATTCTTCAAGCTGCAAAAATGTTAAATGAACATGGTCTGAAAGAAAAATATGAGATAGATTTTTACGGGAAAATAGCTGATGATTATGAGGATAGTTTCAATGAACAAATTGCTGATTTTTCTAATGTTCAGTATAAACATTTCCTTAATCTGCGTGAACATAGTGGCTATGATATGCTGGCTCAATATGATGTGATGCTCTTCCCTACTTATTGGCGTGGTGAGGGGTTTGCGGGTGTTTTCATAGATACTTTTATTGCTGGTCTACCGATGATAGCCTCCGATTGGGCGCATAACACTCAGTTTCTTGAAGATGGCAGAACTGCTTTATTCGTGCCTGTCCATGACCCTCTGGCTTTGGCAAAGAAAATGGAAGAATGTATTCTTGGAAAATATGATTTGAAAGCAATGGCAGAGCAATGCCAAAAAGAAGCTGAGAAATATAATACTGATAATGTGGTGACAGCTGAGTTGCTGAATAAAATAGGAATCTTATGATTACGATTAATTTCTTTGGTGACTTTGTTGGGCATAATCGCTTCGCTATTAGCAGAGGTCTTAAAATAAAAACGGAATACAATAATATATGGAAATGTTTTTAGAAAAGGTGATTCAAGGTTTGGAGAAATGCAAAATCTTGAGTCCTAAATCGGTTTGCTTTACTCGTTATTTCTTGAAATTTAAGAAATGGCCTGATATGAAAAATCCGCAAACAATTAATGAAAAACTTCTGTGGTTAGAGTTTTATTCTGATACAAGTAAATGGACTGATCTCTCAGATAAGTATCGTGTAAGAGAGTATTTGAAAGAAAAGGGATTGGAACATCTTCTAGTAAAACTATATGGAATGTACACAGATGCAAACGATATTGATTTTGAACAATTGCCTGATTCTTTCGTTATCAAAACTAATAATGGTTGTGGTACGGTGAATCTTGTTAAGGATAAAAACACATTGGATATTCCTAAGTTGAAATCAGTTTTAAATAAATGGTTGAAAAAACCATACGGTTATCTTACTGGCGAACCTCATTATACAAAAATCAAACCTTGTATTATTATTGAGGAAATGCTGCCACTGCATATGGGGGGGGTAAATCTCTGATAGATTATAAAATGTGGTGTCTAAACGGCAAGGTACACAAATGCTTTGTCTGCACAAATAGAAACATAAAGAATCATCAAGCTAATTTCTGTTTATATGATATTCCAAGTTGGAAAAGACGTAATGAGTTGATGTCTCCTGCTTTTGCCAATGATGACATTGTAGAGAAACCCACGAGACTGGAGGATATGATAAAATATGCTGAAATTTTATCATCTGATTTTCCTTTGGTAAGGGTTGATTTCTATGAAGTTAATGGCAAGGTTTATTTTGGAGAGATGACTTTCACAAGCAATGCTGGACGAATGACTTATTTCTGTGAAGATGAGTTGTTGAGAATGGGTCAACAACTTGATATCTCACAACTGATGAAAAGAAATGATTTATCTCCGAATAGTTCATAATCCTATTATATAATCCTTAAAACAAATCCTAAATGAATGACGTTTCAATTAAACGCACGCTATCCGATGAGATTTTAATGGTGGGTGTTTATTACAAGCATCATGCGCCTGGTGGCATGGCTGCTGTAATCCAATATTATGAAGGGCATTTTGAGAAGTTGCATTATGTAGCTTCATGGAAACTGACTAATGCATTTGGTAGAATTTGGTATGCAGTAGCTGCTTATTTAAACGTTTTATTCCGATTGGTATTTGACAGAAGGATTAAAATCTTACATATTCATACGGCTTCAGATATGTCTTTTTGGAGAAAATCCCAGTTCGTGAAGTTGGGAAAGTCCTTCGGAAAGAAAGTCATTTTACATGTGCATGCATCTCGTTTTAAAGATTTCTATAATGAAAGTGCTAAGAAAGAACAGATAAAGAAACTTTTACTTCTTCCCGATAGAATTATTGTCCTTTCTCAATCATGGAAAGAATGGTTCTTGGGCATAGGTGTTCCAGATAAGAATATTGTGGTTTTGCACAACATCACTGATTATCCTAATATATCAAATGACAATAACGATATCGAATCTGGTCGCCCTATAAGATTTCTTTTTATGGGTGAAATTGGTGAGAGAAAAGGCGTTTTCGATATTTTACGTGGTATGAAAAACCATGTTGATGAACTGAATGGCAAAATGATATTGCGTATTGGCGGTAATAAGCATGAGGATGAATTGAGAAAAATGATTACTGATGGGCATTTAGAAGATATTGTAAAATTTGAAGGTTGGGTAAGCGGTGATAAGAAAATAGAAATGCTCAACTGGGCTGACGTGTTCATTCTGCCTTCTCACAATGAGGGCTTGCCTATCTCAATCCTCGAAGCCATGAGTTATGGTATGCCTATTATCTCTACTCCTGTGGGTGGAATACCGGAAGTGGTTTCTGAACAGAATGGGATTCTTGTTACACCAGGCAATGAGGAAGAAATAATAAATGCAATTCGTTTTTTCATAAATAACCCTGACACTATTTCAAGTTATGGAAAAGTCAGTAAGGATATTGTAAAAACTTATATGCCTGATTATGTGATTGGACACTTGAAGAAGATTTATGAAGAAATACTGACTATGTAATAATACTTCTCTATCTACATAATAAATAATCAGTTTTTATGAAAAACAAGATATTAGCAGTGGCTTCTATTGGTGGGCACTGGGTGCAATTATTGCGTATAGCTAAAGGACTTGAAGATAATTGTGAGGTGGTTTATATGTCCACTCACGAAAAGTGTGCAACTATGGTTGAGGGGCATCGCTTTTACAAACTTCAAGATTTCAGCCGTTGGGATGCGTATAAGCTATTTCCTGCATTTTTCAATGCGATAAAGTTTGTTTGGAAAGAAAAACCTGATGTGGTTATCACCACAGGTGCTGCCCCTGGATTAGTCGTATTGTTTGCGGCAAAATGTTGTGGAAAGAGAACTATATGGGTGGATAGCATTGCTAATGTCAATCACCTTTCTTTATGCGGTAGAATTGCATCCCATTTTGCTTCACGAATATATACGCAATGGAAGGAATTGGGAAATGAGAAAATTCTCTCAACTGGTAATGTTTTAGGTTAAAATTTAGAATATGATATTTGCGACTATTGGGACACAAGCACCTTTCGACCGATTCATCCGTACATTAGATGAGATTGCTGTGAATTTGGATGAAGAGATTATTGCTCAAACTCATAATGGTATTTATGAGGCGCAGCATCTTAAAACAGTGGGCTTTCTCCCTCCTGATGTATTCAATGAATATTTCAAAAAAGCTCGTCTTATCGTAGCTCATGCTGGTATGGGTACCATTATTTCTGCATTGACTCAAAACAAACCGATTATCGTCATGCCTCGATTGGCATCGTTGGGTGAGCATCGTAACGACCACCAAATGGCAACTGCCATGCGTTTGGATGAGTTGGGATATATCCACGTTGCGTACGACAAGAAGCAATTGGAAGATTTGCTCCTCAACAAGGATATCAAACCATTGAAACAAATCGGTGAATCTGCCTCTCAATCTCTCATTGATTCTTTGACTGAGTACATCAATTCTAAATAACTGATAGTTATATG
>JAJPYV010000436.1 GCA_021204735.1 Prevotella sp. | reverse complement strand
CAAAGGAAAAAGGTATTGATGTTGCCTCGTTAATCTCCATGATAAAGAACGATTCAGGAAAAGCTAAGGATGCTCCCTTTTTGCCCAAAAAGGTGATAGACGAAATTGAATATATTAAGAATTTAAATATCGATTTTAATAATATTGACGAGTCCGATCCCATTTTTACTTTTAGAATATGATAATAATGACTCTTAAAGCATTGACATGAAAAAAGAAGACATACAAAGTTTCATTAAGTTTTTTGTACGCCAGAAGGGGCTTACAAAAGAGCAGAAAGCCAAAAGGGATTACCTGTTGGCAAGAGATGCTGATGTCAATGTGGAAGTACCAGGGGATGATGAAGAAGATGTATTTACACCATTGTCAGTTTTAAAAACTGCACAGTTTCTGTCTAAATTCAATGATCCTATGGGATTGAAATATTTGACGCATGACTTTGATAACATTGATGATGGTCGTCCGAGGACAATTGAGGATTTATTAAAAGTGGTTACAAAAATTCTGGATGCAGAAGATCTTCCGAAATCTTTGTGGAGTCTTATTAATGGATATATAAACACGGAATCTTGGGTGGACACCTATGGTAATGAGCATACTTCTTGTATTAATAATCCTGAATGGGTATCTTGGAGCAAAAACAATAATTTACACCCTATCAACAATTCTGTTTTTGAGAAAGAGATAATGGCATTTCGTTCTACTGTACGACTTGTAGCTCCATCTTTGAATTCTATATGTGATGAGGCAAAAGAAGGTTTATCAATCTCTATAATAAAAGATAAAATTGACAACGCTGATTTCTATACTAATACATATATATTGTACATGGTATTAAAAAAGGTGTTTAAGATGATGGAGCAGAGGGCTAAACAATATCCGGATATCAGTATATCTTTTAAACGTTCTACAGATCCTGATGGGCGTATGTTACGGCATATAATTATAACTCAAAGTCTTTCTTTTGCAGACAAGACTATTGAAGAAGTAATGAATAGGCTTGAGAATAATCCAGAAGCAGGTGACTTTGGCTCTATCAGGAAATTAATCAATGGTTACTGTTATTGGCAAGTAGAAAGTCTTTGGGATGGCGAACCATATAGATGGAATATTTTAAAGACATCTGATATGGCAGAGAAAGAGGAAATGGATAAAAAAGATGTAAAAGGTTTTACTCATATATTCACATATTATTTATTGTAAAATGATATACTTAATAGATGATAGCAGACTGAAAGATTATAATGCAGAGTATGTTTTAAGTGGGAAATACAGGGATATACTTTGTGTTGTACAAAATGTAGAGGAATTTGAGAGACATGTGTCAGATATGTCTCAAGCTGAATGTATAATGATACATAATACATTTGCCAAGTCATATACTTTTAAAGAACGTGTTGCTGAAATATCGGATTATGGCGATAAGATTCCTTTTGTATGTTTTAGTGGTTCTGACTCAGAAATAGCTGATTTCTCATTGCGGAATCTTAATTTCATTAGAACTATAAATAAAGGCATTTTCTACGGCAGACTACAGCTCTTTTTGGATTCTTTCATTCAAACGCATAAGGTCAATCTATTGCTTTTGGCTTATGGGAAAAATTATATGTACACCTTTGTTCATAAATGGGTGCTTAATATTATGCAAGTAACTAATGGAATGAATGGGAAAATAAGTGAAATAGATTTGGCAAAAATCACAGGTACGACCGACTTCAAAAAAATCGTGGATGCGTCAGCTCCTTCCATAGGACAGTCATACGATGATTTGCTTAATAATTTGATGGACAATCCAATAACAATTGATGCTTTTCGTAATAATCTAATTAAAATTGAAAATAGTTTTAATCAGTATGGGAAAAATATTTATACTTGGAAATGATGATTCTTCTTCATGGGCATATTCTTTAGGCAAGGTTGAGACAATTCCGACTTCCTCAAAAAAGAATAATTCAGAAGTAATTCACGATTTTGTACTCAATTTTTTAAGAGAAGCAAAATCAGATGATAAGATTGTCATTGATATGGATGCTTCAGAGTTAGGTTCATTGTCACTTACTATCGCAATGCATATACGTCTTTCTGTCGAAGATTTGAAAGAAAGGGCATTCTTGCCTATTATTTTTGTGTCATATTTTCCTCTGCAATCGTTTCTAAAACAAAGCGAATGTGGTCAATTTTTCTTATCACATGATGGTTATGCTTTCTGTACTCCTGAAGATGTGGCAAATGTTATTCCTAATGTCAATAGTATATCACCCGAAAGATTTAAAACAGATTTTTTAGATTGCATACAAATTCATCCAACCGAAAATATCGGTAGTCACTCCATGGCTAACCAATGGGGAGCTGATGTGTTAAATCGTATTATCAATAAAGATACAGACACGGTTATTCCAGAAATAGCACGTGAAAAGACGAAGTTATATTACAAATACATATTTCTTAAAACATATAATATAAATGATGTTTTAAAAGGTAATTTAGGTGGTGTTGCAAAAACCAATGTTAAATTAAATGCTTTACAAAAGAAAATATTGCTAATAGATGACGAAGCACAAAAAGGATGGGCGATAGTTTTAAAAAATTGGTTATTTGGTTCTACTATAGATGTTTGTGATAATCAAATAGGTTCATACGATGATTTACCCGAACAAATAAAGTCTAATATTGAAAAAGATTATTATGATCTTTATTTACTTGACCTGCGATTGTTGGGAAATAAGGAGGATGACATATATAATGCAGAAGAATTTTCTGGTATGAAAATCCTTCGTAAGTTGAAAGAAATTAATATAGGAAATCAAGTTGTTATCTTGACAGCTTCAAACAAGGCATGGAACATGAAAGCACTATTGGATGCGGGAGCAGACGGATATTATATCAAAGAATCACCAGAACTTCAGCTTCCATGGATTTTCTCTGAAAATAATTTCAAGTCTTTTCAACATGATGTTGAAAATGCCTTGAATAATAACAATTACAAGAAAAAACTGTATCGGGATGTCAATGCCTTGAAAAAACTATTAAAAAAATCATCAAAATTTGATGATGATGAAATTCTAAATGATTTAATAGCATTTATAGAGTCTTCAGCCAAACAGGTGATGGAAGCAAAAATAAAAGAAGATTTTGCTTACTCTTATTTTTCTTTGTATCAAGTTCTTGAACGATTAAGCAAAGATTATATAACTCCTGATGGAAATAAAAGAGATTGCTGGCTTGTTAATTTCGATACACCCCTATACAAATATAAAATAGATGGATTTAAACCTGTAGAAGGGCCTAAAATAATAAAAGAACGACCATCAATGATGGAAAAACTTACGGCTATTTATATTGAAGTAGGCAGTAAAACCGATTGTAAGTTTATAAGAGAGGATATTGCTCTTGCAATTAATCGAAGGAATACCTTTGTTCATGAGAAATGGAAACTTACAGATGATACATTTTATCAAAATCTTTCAAAAGAAAATAAGTCAGAAAATAAAAAGTTACGTGAAATCTTCAAAAAGGATGGGTATATCCATTTATTAAAAACGATACAAACAATAATGGAATCTATCTGTTAATACGATATGGCATAAAATAATTTTAAAATACTATTAATTTCAGTACCTATGACACTCACTCAGGAACAGCTACAAGCAATAAATCTTATAAAAGAATTTATCATGGATAGAAACCAATCGGTTTTTATCCTTAAAGGATATGCTGGTACAGGTAAAACAACATTGATTAAAAGTATTATCCCACTTATTCAGGAAAAAGGGAAAAGTGTTTTATTAATGGCTCCCACAGGGCGTGCTGCTAAAGTTTTGAGTGAAAAGACAGGACATTATGCAAGTACGATTCATCGTGGCATATATGCTTTTGATAAGTTGTATGTGGCTCATTATGATGAAAACGGTAATTTAGTCAAGTCAAGTCTAGTTGATGAGAATAAGAACAAGATAAAGAAAGGTGTTGATGATATACAATTCTTTTTCTC
>JAJPYV010000311.1 GCA_021204735.1 Prevotella sp. | reverse complement strand
GTATCAGGCGGGCGGATTACTGGTTGGCGGCGATATTAGGGTTGTGGCTGTTTCTCTATATGCTGAACACATGGGCATGGTGGATTATCATTCGTGGCAGCGGTCCCACCAACATCAGTTTTATGCGATTAATGAAACTTACTGTAACAGGCTTTGCTCTCAACTATGCCACGCCGATGGGAATGATTGGCGGTGAGGCATATCGTATCATGGAACTTTCGAGATACATCGACACGCAGCGAGCCACCTCATCGGTAGTCCTTTTTGTAATGATGCATGTGTTCAGTCATTTCTGGTTCTGGATGACAAGTATTGTCGTATATCTTATCCTTGCCATCGCTGGTCATTTGCCTATGGACACACTAACAAGGATAGTATTGCTGTTGGCTGCACTGTTTTGCTGCGGAGGCATCTACCTCTTTGTTCGTGGCTACAAATACGGAATGGTGGTAAAACTGATACGGTTAATCGGCAAGTTGCCGGGTCTGCACCGCTGGGGAAAGCGTTTCTCTGAAAACCATCGGGAGGATCTGCAAAAAATAGATCGTCTGATTTCCGAACTGCACAGTCAGAACAAGCATTCGTTCTTCGGTAGTTTTTTCTTGGAATATATAGGACGGTTACTGCAAAGTTTTGAGATATTCTTCATGCTGATGCTCTTTGGAATAAACGGAGGTGGAGGCTTTTACGGCTGTTTGATGACATTCATCCATTCGTTCCTCATCCTTGCCTTCACGTCGCTATTTGCCAACCTGCTCGGTTTTCTGCCCCTGCAACTCGGCGGCCGTGAGGGTGGTTTTGCAATGTCCATGGCACAGTTGGGCATGACCGCAGGAACAGCGATGTTTGTCAGTATCATTTGCCGTGTAAGAGAACTGTTCTGGACCTCTATCGGCATGCTGTTGATGAAAATAGGAAATCGTAAAAAAACTGCAAAAAATACATGAGCTATGAAAAAGGAAAACATCAAATCGACATATAAGTCGGATGATACGGAAGAATGGCTCGACAAGGTATGGACACGCCCTATCGGTTATTGGTGGGCACGGTTGTTTGAACGACTGAACGTTCATCCCAACACCGTGACAATACTCTCCATGATAATAGGCGCAAGTTCGGCATTGTTCTTTGCCCACGGCTCTTACTTTACGGAAGGGACAAAAGGTCTGGTGCTCAATATTATTGCAATCTTGCTGTTGGCATGGGCGAACTTTTACGACAGTGCCGATGGACAATTAGCACGCATGACAGGCAAGAAAACCCGCTTGGGTCGCATACTCGACGGTGCGGCAAGTGAGGTGTGGTTTGTACCTATATATCTAAGTCTCGTGTATCGCTTCTATGTTCATCACAGCTCCGAATTTCATTGTATTGGTATTGCCGACACTGCACAAAACGCATGGATAGCCACCCTACTCCTCCTTGCCATTGTGCTCTATTCCGGTTTTGTCTGCCACAGTCGTCAGTGCGGAATTTCCGACTATTATCGTCAGATACACCTGTTTTTCCTGAAAGGCGTGGCTGGCAGTGAATTAGACAACTCCGTACAACAGCAACGCATCTACGACACGACACCATGGAAAGGCAACTTCTTGTGGAAAGCATTCCTGAAAACATACGTGAACTATACACGCACACAGGAGTCAAAAACCCCAGAGTTCCAACGACTGATGAACAGGTTGCGGGAGCGTTATGGAACAACGGTAAACATACCGCAGGCATTCCGTGACAAGTTCCGCCAACTCTCCCTTCCACTGATGAAATATACAAACATCCTGACATTCAACACCCGTGCTATTGCGCTCTATATCCTCTGTCTTGCCGATATTCCATGGCTGTATTTCTTCTTCGAGATATTCGTCATGGGCGGTCTTTGCCGCTATATGCGGTGGCAACACGAGCGTATGTGCCGACAATTATGCGAAGAATTGTGATATATTTTGTATTTCTGCTAATTTATAGTAATTTTGCATAAAATATCATATAAAAATGGAGAAAGAGAGCAATTTAAACAAATACATATCCGTGGCATATCAATTATACACGGTTGACGATGAGGAGGAAGTATTGGTTGAGGAGGCTACGGCAGAACATCCTTTCCAGTTTATCACTGGTTATGGCATAGCCTTGGATGCCTTCGAGAAAGAAATTTCCTCATTGGCAACAGGTGATAAATTTGACTTCATTCTGTCAAAAGAAGAAGCCTACGGCGACTATGAGCAGGAGCATGTGGTTAGTCTGCCACGTGAGATATTCACAATAAACAAGCACTTTGACAAGGAACATGTATATCGTGGGGCGATAATTCCTTTGCAAAACGAAGAAGGCACAAGGTTCATGGGACAGGTTTTGGAAGTCGGAGAAGATGAAGTGAAAATCGACCTCAACCATCCGCTTGCTGGCAAGACATTAAGATTCTCTGGTTCTGTTGTCGAGGCACGTGAAGCCACAAATGATGAAATTCAAGGACTAATCAACCGTATGAGCGGTGAAGGCTGCTGTTGTTGCGGTGAGCACGAAGATGGCGACTGCGATTGTCACCACCACAAAGAGCACGGTGAAGGTTGTCACCACCATGGGCATCACGACCACAAAGGTAGTTGCTGTCATCATCACTCTAATGATTAGTATAAATAAACAGAAAACTTCCACGATAGAGGCGTGCGGTGAATGCATAGCTGCATTAAAGTATCTGTTGAATCTTTCTTAATAAAACTTCTGAATATATGGGCAATACATTCGGTAAAATACTGCGCCTTACAACGTTTGGCGAAAGTCACGGAACAGCAATCGGCGGCATACTCGACGGTTATCCTGCTGGCATTGAAATCGACATGAATTTCATTCAGAACGAAGTTGACAGGAGACGACCGGGACAGAGCGTGATAACCACAAGCAGGAATGAGGCTGACAAAGTGGAGATTATCAGCGGCGTGTTCGAAGGCAAGTCAACAGGCTGCCCTATTGGTTTTATCGTCAGGAACGCCAATCAGAAATCAGAGGATTACGACAACATGCGCACACTGTTCCGCCCATCGCATGCCGACTATACCTATTTCAGTAAATATGGCATACGTGACCATCGAGGGGGTGGCCGCTCATCGGCACGCATCACCATCAGTCGTTGTGTCGGTGGAGCGTTGGCAAAACTCGCCCTTAAACAACTCGGAATAACGGTGAATGCCTACACGTCGCAGGTAGGGAATATCACCCTTGACAACGATTATACAAAATATGATTTGAGTAAGACAGAATCAAATATTGTGCGCTGCCCTGACAATGAAAAGGCTGAACAAATGATTCGCCTGATTACTGAAGTCAAGAAAGACGGTGATACCATTGGCGGCACGATAACCTGCGTGATAAAAGGCTGTCCAGTTGGTTTAGGCGACCCGGAGTTTGACAAACTCAACGCCACGCTCGGTGCGGCAATGCTCAGTATTAATGCCGTAAAAGGAATCGAATTTGGCGGTGGTTTTGAAATGTCAACACATCGGGGAAGTGAGGTTAACGACATATTCATAAACAACAAAGGACAAATCACCACCGTTACAAACAATAGCGGAGGAATACAAGGGGGTATCAGTAATGGGCAGGACATCTATTTCAGAATAGCATTCAAACCGGTGGCAACATTACTGAAAGAACAGCCGACAGTAGACCAAAATTGTAAAGAAACATTACTGAAAGCAAAGGGGAGACACGACCCATGTGTATTGCCTCGTGCCGTTCCAATTGTCGAATCTATGGCAGCAATGACCATACTTGACCATTTTTTGTTATTAAGAACAGTTAAAATTTAAAAATTACCCCCCCCGATATGTAAATAAAGTTAAAATATTTTGTTATTATAAGAATATTATTTGTATATTTGCAAACGGTAATCACAAAGTTCGTGAGAATATTGCGAAGACCTAATTAAGTCTAGTTTAGTTTTTGTGTTGGTTGAGGGAGAACAGTCGTTCTCCCTCTTTTCTATTCAATGCACAATGCAC
>JAJPYV010000148.1 GCA_021204735.1 Prevotella sp. | reverse complement strand
ACATTGACAAATGCAGAAAATCTTTTATTATCATCTTCATTATATAAAAGCAATAAATTCAATAATATTTCGTTATCTCTAAGGTTCTTGTAAAAAATTCATAATAAACAAATGAAATGTTTGTTGGTTTATTATAAAATCATTACATTTGCATTTGCTAAAATTTTCGCAGATACATGAGACAACTGAAAATCACCAAATCCATTACTAATAGAGAGAGCGATTCCTTGGATAAATATCTTCAGGAAATCGGTCATGAGGAGCTTATCAGTGTTGAAGAAGAGGTGGAATTGGCTCAACGGATTAGACAAGGCGACAGAAAAGCACTTGAGAAACTCACAAAAGCAAACCTCAGGTTTGTGGTTTCTGTCGCTAAGCAATACCAGAACCAAGGGTTAAGTCTGCCTGACCTTATTAACGAGGGTAACTTAGGACTGATTAAAGCTGCTGAGAAATTCGACGAGACGCGGGGCTTTAAATTCATCTCTTACGCCGTTTGGTGGATACGCCAAAGCATTTTGCAAGCTATCGCCGAACAGAGCCGCATTGTTAGGCTGCCGCTCAACCAGGTAGGGTCGGTCAATAAGATCAACCGTGTACTGAACAAGTTTGAACAGGAAAATGAGCGCCGCCCAAGCATTGATGAAATTGCTGATAAGGTCGACCTTCCACAGGAAAAAATCGAGGAGGCTATGAAAGTCAATGGTCGCCATATCTCCGTTGATGCTCCTTTCTCCGACAGCGAGGATAACAGTCTTTTGGATATTCTTCCTAACAACGACTCTCCGATGGCAGATAAAAAACTGGTACTCGAATCGTTGCATGAGGAGATTAACCGCGCCTTACAGACTCTCAACGATCGTGAGCGCAATGTCATAGAGGCATTTTTCGGTATTAACCAACAGGAAATGACTCTTGAGGAAATTGGCGTGCGTTATGGATTGACTCGTGAGCGTGTCAGACAGATTAAGGAAAAAGCGATAAGAAGATTGCGCCAGAGTACTAAAAACAAGTTGTTGAAGTCGTATTTGGGACAATAAAACTGAAAATGAGATTACTTAGATTTTTTGCCGCTGTCGTTGCTGTGTTCTTGGCAACTTGTTTCACGGAAATATCGGCTAAGGAACGCTATGTCGCTAATAAGGCTTATATTTTCGGATTTGCCACATCGTTCACTGACTCCACAGTCTATATCACTGAAATACAGACTATGGACAGTCTTTGGATTGAGAATAAGACTTTCATGCTCGACCGTGACAATTATTCTTATCAATTGAAAAACTATCTTGACAAACAGGGGCAACAGCATCGTACTTGCATAATGTTTTTCGCCGTCAAACGTAAGGATATTGACAAGAAATATGAGAAAATCAAGAAAAAATATGTAACAAAGGGACATTATTATATTTCTTATCTCCGTGAAAATGATTTCCAATTCCAACCGATTGCTATTGACGAATACCTCCTTAAATCGTCAAAAGAAGATAAAAAAGAAAAGAAATCAAAGGAGAAGAAAGAAAGAGGCAACAGACCACCACAAGGCGGTCCCGGCGGCCCTGGTGGACCTGGAGGTGGCCCAGGTGGCGCTCCTGGTGGTGGTCTTGGCGGCATGCCGCCAATGCGGAATTAACTTACCACCCACGCCACAATTTTATTCACCCACTTGAATGAGCAGCGGAACCACCTATAAGTGCCCACAGGTTTACCCCCAAAACTTAATATGAAATTCCTGAAACGGTTCTTTTTCGATGGCAGTCCTACATCCAAAAAATATATATGCTCGCAACCCATTTCGTATGCATCCTTTATGGCTGCCCACACCGTCATGGTATTAGTACGTTTTTTATGCAAATTCTTTTTTGACGCCAAATACCACAGATAACAATTATTCTCACTGTACAGACAAATACATCCTGCCGTCATCTTTTCCTTTTCTTTAGTGGTGAAAAGTTTGCAATGGCCATTATCAAACAATCCGAGAAAAAGACTTGAGTCAGGTATATATCTTCTGATATTCAATGAAACGTATGTTTTCAGGATTTTGAAAAAGGCAACAAGTGATTTTTCATCGTTTGTAACTGATGTGCTAATACCCGATTTCACAGCGTGTGCTAAATGTTTTTTCGCATTGTCTTTAAGCCGTTTTTCTGGCTCTTTGCTGTGCAGGGAGTTGTGTATCGCCATCCAACGCACAGGGAAAAACCCGTTATCACGGAATATCTCATATCCAAACATCTTTGTGCTTAAATCACTGAATTCGATATACAGGCATAACTTGCGCACCAATTTCTTTGTTATCGTGCGCAACATCTCCCCAAATAATTCTTCCTTGTCATAACCATCAACATACATGCCCTCTCCATATATACGTCCCTGCGTGAAAAGGTATGGTGGTATCAGCGAACCTCGGCGGCGCAACATCACAAGCATGTGGGCTATAACCTTACTGTTGTCATACGCCAGCACCATATATGGCCACTGTCCTGGTGTACGCTCAATCATCCTGAACAACTCACTGCTATGGAAAAAGTTATTACATTCCATTTGCGGCAAGTCCTCGCTTTTGGTGATGATGGTTACGCTGAATTTGTTCATGTTGCAAAAATAATAAATCTTCTCTAAAAATCAATAAGTATGCTTTTTTTTGACATTTATTGACTACCTTTGCAAGAAAGTAATTTTTCAACTTGTTGAAAACAACAAAATAATTTATGGAAAATTTTGCAGCATTGGTCCAAAGACGTCGTAGTCACAGGACTTTCACAGAGCAGGAGATTAGTTCAGAAGATGTCAGGTTGATATTGCGTGCGGCTCTTATGGCTCCAACATCTAAAAGTTCACGCAACTGGCAGTTTGTTGTCGTTGACGATAAGACTTCTATCGAAAAGTTGGCTGACGCTAAATCTGTTGGCGCGCAGTTTCTCAAAAATGCACCCTTGGCTATCGTTGTCCTGGGCGACCCTACAATAAATGATTGCTGGATAGAGGACTGCTCCATCGCCGCCATATCCATGCAATATCAGATTGAGGACTTAGGGCTCGGCTCTTGCTGGGCGCAGATGAGGGATAGAGGCCTCAATGACGGAACTATGGCAGATGATGTTATACACGGAATATTGAATATACCTGATAATCTGCACGTTCTTTGTGTTCTTGGAGTTGGTTTCAAGGGTGGTGAGAGAAAACCGCAGAATGAGGATGCTCTGAAATGGGAGAATGTGCATATCAATAAGTTCTGATGAAAATCGTTCTTATCGGTGCGGGCAACCTCGCCACTAACATTGGTGTTGCATTACACAATGCCGGGCATAATATCTTGCAGGTGTATAGCAGAACAAAGGAATCTGCTGATATCCTTGCTAATAAAGTTGATTGCCCTTCTGTTACGGCTATTGAAGGAGTATGCAATAATGCTGACATCTATATCGTGGCGTTGAAGGATAGTGTTATATCTGACATTATACCACATCTATGCAATGACAATAGAAATGATAAGGTTTTCGTGCATACGGCAGGGAGCATTCCAATGAATGTTTTTGATGGTCATGCCGCACATTATGGCGTACTCTATCCTATGCAGACTTTCTCAAAGGCTCGTATCGTGGATTTCAACACAATTCCTTGTTTTATTGAGGGAAATGATGATTTAGCCCTAACGACAATAAGAGCATTGGCGTCTGATATTTCTGAAAAGATTTACGACCTTCCGTCTGATGCCCGCAAATATCTTCATTTGTCGGCTGTCTTCGCCTGTAATTTCGTGAACCATTGCTATGACATTGCATCTGAAATTCTTGCAAGGCACAACATCCCATTTGATGTGATGCTGCCGCTTATCGATGAGACAGCAAAAAAGGTACATGAGTTATCACCAAGAGAGGCTCAGACGGGACCTGCTGTGCGCTTTGATAAGAACGTTATAAATAGTCAGATGAATCTGCTTGCCGACAATGCCGATTTTCAGAAAATATACATGCTAATGAGCAAGGATATTCAC
>JAJPYV010000172.1 GCA_021204735.1 Prevotella sp. | reverse complement strand
TTATATAGGTGCGAATTTATCAATATTACCAGATCAGGTTGAAAAACTTAATAAGTTGAGAGAAATGCGAGACATTTTCTCCTCTGTTGTTTCAAGTAATGACAGAAATCTTTCAGATTTTCAATCAAAGCGTCTTAAAGAATTGTATTTATTTCTATCCGAAAAAGATCCTGCATACGATGAATTGGCAAAAGTTTCTTTAAGTAATAAAGAAAAAAAAGAAGTCTTTGCTATTATAAAAGGTCGTATAGAGTATTTTATGGAAAGGATTAAACGATTAGATATTTTCGGATTAAAGTCGAAAGTAAATCCTAATCCGACGATAAATTGGGTAGAATGTGAAATAGAAAAAGTTAAATCAGAGATAGAAAAATGTAAATTGCTTTCTCCAGAAGATGGTGAAGTAATTGTAAGTGAATTTAAAATGATATCTCAAAAGGCGGAGAATGGACAAGAATTATCAGCTTTGTACATTGCTTGGGTGAATGATGTCTTGATTTCAAGACAATATAATGGGAAGATAAGTTCTATCAAAATGCAGTTATCAGATCAGATTACAGAAAAGGCAAGTGATATTATTGGCGACCAATGGAAAGAGAGTAAAATTAGGAATTATCTAAATGACCTACGTCGCCATATAGGAGGATACGAATTTAATCATGAATGGAATAATGGCTTGTTGTCATCAATGGCAGCTGTTCTTATAAAAGGTGATGTTTGGGATTCTCTCTTGCACTTTATGCAAAGCAAAGAAATGAATGATTATCGAATAGCTTTCTCTCTGTATGGAGAACTTAATGGCTTTGCAAATTTGCCTCGTGATTTTACTGATATTTTGCTTGAACAAAAACGCGAATATGTAGCAGAGGTTTATAATGAGTTTTATGGGCAATTGTTTGATAAACGTATATCAAATAAAGATATAGACAATGATGTGACTGAAAGTAAGATTGAAACCCAAACAAATGATGTTACATCCCCTCATCGAGATAATATAAAGGGTGATAAAAACAAATGGCAAGATGAAATTTTGAATTATGCGGAATTAAAGATAAAGAAGAATAAAAAGCTACTTTTGAAATCTCTTAATGAGGCTTTAGGTAAATCCAAAGATATTCAGGAACTTTTTGACATACTTCCTCAATATGAAGGCTGGAAATCGGGTAAGAAAAAAGAAAATGATGATTTCAAGAATTTAAAAGCGTATTTTTTAGATGATAAAATTGTTCATACTGATAGTATAGAAAATAAAAATAATTCTGTCAAACAATTGGAGCTTTTTGATGATAATCAATCCCCTATTCAACAGGAGAAGAAGGTTGAGATAATCAAAGATGAAAATACATCTACAGTGGTTAATGATAATTCTTATGATAGTATCCTTTCTAATGAATCGTGGATAGATTTATGTATTAAATCATTTATTCCAATTTCAGATGAAGATGTAAAGAAGCAGTTTAAAAAAGATGCGATATGGTTTATTAATAATCATAAGGAGGTTTATTATGATTCAAAAGGAGAAAAACATCAAGGTTGTTATCATGATAGAGATAAAAGTAATCATCAAGTAATCAAACGATTCAAGGATTTTTTAGATAAGAGGAAAAATCCTGTTAAACAAAAGACACAATGGCTTGGTTTAATTTATAAAACAATTCCTATTGATGAAATTATAAATTATCTTTCAAGTAAATATGGTGATGGAAAAAGTACGAATTAAAACAGATTTGGGCGAGCAAGTTGAGGCAACCGCACCAGTGATAATATCAGCAAGCCGTTCTACTGATATTCCAGCTTTTTATGCCAAATGGTTTTTTAAACGTTTGACAAAAGGATATTGTGTTTGGTATAATCCATTCAACCAACAAAAGATGTATATTTCATTCAAGAAATGTAAGGTCATGGTTTTCTGGACAAAAAATCCTAAGCCAATATTGCCATACTTACATGAACTTGATGAGAGAGGCATACATTATTATTTTCAAGTTACATTGAATGACTATGTAAAAGAAGGTTTTGAACCAAATGTTCCTTCTGTTGAAGATCGGGTTGAAAGCTTTAAGAAACTTTCTGATATGATAGGTAGAGAACGTGTGATTTGGCGATTTGACCCACTCATCATTACAAAAAGTATTACTCCTCGTGAACTTCTCACAAGAATATGGAATGTTGGGAATAAATTGAAGGGTTATACAGATAAATTAGTATTCAGTTTTGTTGACGTGAAAGTTTATAAGAAAGTTCAGAATAATCTTATTAAAGAAACACAAGTTTTTACTAAACTTGATGTAGAGAATGCTGAAGCAAATTATGCTCAACGTTTGGAAATAGCACAAGGTCTTCAGAAAATAAAAAATGCTTGGCTTAATCAAGGATGGGATATTGAAATTGCCACATGTGCAGAAGATATCGATTTGGAGAAATACGACATTGAACACAATCGTTGCATTGATGGTGAGTTAATGAAACGCATATTTGCAGATGATGAAGAATTGGTTTATTATCTGCATACATTGAAATGGCCAGAGAGAGATATGTTTGGTAAACTGCCACAACTTCCCCAAAAGGTAAAGAATGTCAAAGACACAGGACAGCGTAAAATCTGTGGATGTATGGTAAGTAAGGACATCGGAATGTATAATACTTGCCGTCACTTATGTGTTTATTGTTATGCAAACACAAGTAAGGAGTGCGTCCTTAGGAATAAAGAAAAACATAATGATGACAGTGAAAGTATTATTGAATGATGTAGCAATATTATAAATAACGACTAATAAAATTAAGCTGAAAATGGGAAAAGAATACGAAATAGCAGATATGTTTTTTGACTTTTGTCGAAATCGAGAGATGAAAACTAATCAAGCTATAAAATGGAAAGATTTTTTTGATGTTTTTAGTGAGAAACTTAATTCGACAGAATTCACTATTATGGGTGGGGCTATTGCAAAGTTGTGCCAAAAAGGATACATTAAATTAGAAATGGCTCTTGATAATAAAACACAATTTATACGACTTTCAGAATTTGGATACCATTATATGCATGATGATAACTCGGTTTTGGATTTGTCAGTTCCTATAAAAATAATACCTGTTGGAATGGATAAAACTTCATATGAGGCATTTAACACAATTTGGAAATGGGTTGGTGTGGAAAATGCCCCATTATATCTAAAAGGTTCGGAACTTTATAAATTGGTTCTCAATGTTGATAATAACCTACCACCAACCTATCAATTGTTTTTGGATGAAAGAAGAAATAAGGGTAAATCTACAACACGTAGAATATGGCTCTATGATATATATAAAACTTTATCTAAAGAGCAAAAGAAGCAATTCTTTGAAAATGTTGATGCATTGTTAAATGAAATACTAACGACAATACAGACTACAAATGATAATAATAATCAAAATATAATAGATGATTTTTTTGAAGATACGTTCTCTGCTAATGAAACTAAATTAGAGATATCCAAAGAACAACAAACATCAGAAGAAAGACATCCTAAAGTATTTATTTCGTATTCTTGGGACAGTGAAGAACACAAAAACTGGGTGTTAATGTTAGCTAAGCGTTTAGAAGATAAAGGCATAAATGTTTCAATAGACCAAAATGATTTAAGGTTGGGAGATGAATTGACTAATTATATGGAGAACTCAATTAAAGATGTTGATCGTGTTTTAATAATAGGTACGCCAGGATATTACGAACGTGCTACGAAACGAATGAAAGGTGTTGGTTTCGAGTATTCTTTAATCTCAGCAGAATTGAAGAATGCGTTGAAAACAAATCGTTTTATACCCATATTGAGATCGGGATTAATGGAAGAATCTTTTCCTTTATTATTACAAAATCGTATGGGTGTTTTTATGGATGATGACAATAAATTTGAAGATGGATTGGAGAAATTAGTTCATGATATTTACGATGATTTTAATAATAAGGTTTAGTCAATCGAATAGGAAAATTGGTTTTTAGTTAAAGTAAAAACATTTTCAGAATGCTGCTTAATTAATGTATACCAATAG
>JAJPYV010000360.1 GCA_021204735.1 Prevotella sp. | reverse complement strand
GTGTTTAAATAGTTTTGTTAGAATATGAATCTCTATATTTGTTCCTATTTTAGGAATGCGACCAAACAGAGTTAAACCTTTAACATTAACAAATTGTAGATTATCAATTAGATTTTTTAAGTTGAAACCTTGTCCTCGTCTATACATTTTAGTTGAATACAAATATTGACAAGGAGTTTCTGTCTTTTGAAATAAAAGGATTGAAGTATTTACTACAGCATTCTCAAAGACAGGTTTAGGACGTACTGCATAAGAAGAAATATGTATGTTTTCGCAATTTTGCATTAATATACGATGAACACCTGAAAGAGAGTCGCTCGAGGTCAAAGATATTGGCACTATATATGCGAAACATCCTTTTTTACGTAATAAATTATAACCTAATTCAATGAATAAAGTAAAGGTATCATAAGATGCTTTCTGTATTCCAGAAATATTTTTAGCTGTTAAATAAATTTTCATATAATACATTTTTGTTTTTTCATCGTATGTTGCCCCATACGGTGGGTTTCCAATCACGATATCAAAACCTTCTTTTGATGGTCTTGAGAAAACATCGTTAAACCAAGTATGCCATAAGAAAAATTGATTATTATTTTGCACATCTAAGTCATTGACTTTTTTTTCGTCACTTATACCATTAGCAATGATAAGTCGTTTTACAGCTTCTTCTATTTCTTTTCTTAATGTTATTCTTTCTACGTGGTCATCAGTATCAAAATATTTTTTTATATTTTCATAAATAAATCCCTTATTGCAAGCTTCATCATCAAAAGCTAATATTTGTTTCGTTTTTTCTTGTTTTGCAATCTCACTTAAATCAATACCTTCATAACTTTCCAACAAAGAATTTCCCTGCATTATCTTGAAGTCAAGATTTGGCAATGTGACAGGAGATGTTTCATCAACAATCAGAGAAAGCCAAAAACGGAGACGGGCAATTTCAATAGCACCACGCTCTATGTCAACACCATAAATATTGTTTTGTATAATCTGCCGTTTTATTTCGGCAGATTTTTCAACAATATTTGGTTCTATTACAGAACGGCAGAAATACAATTCGCGAAGCAAACCCATAGGGAAAGCACCAGACCCAATTGCCGGGTCGCAAATCTTCACATCTTGCAATTTCTTGTCAATTTCAGACGTTAGTTCACCCAACAAATCTACATTATGAGTGAGGACAAATTGTCTAATGTTTTCTTTATCTTTTTCCTCATAATCTGTTTGCAAATAAGCAATAAGACTCTCACGACACATATACTGTACAATTTCTTTTGGCGTATAGAATGCTCCTTTATCTTTGTTATCTTCCAATAAATTCTCGAAGATACGCCCAAGCATTTCAGGATCAACACCAACCTCTGCATCGTTTGGGTCATTCTCGTCAATGGTGAAATTGTATTGTGATAGCATAGTCAGCAAGTTTGCAAAATACTGAGCAGGGAAACGACTTTGATTTTTGTCCAATTTATCCCTTTCAAACAAACCTCCATTGAGATATGGGATTCTTATGCTATGAAAACCATTCACACCTGTATCGAACTTATCATTATCGCCAAAACGATCTGTGTCCAATGCTTCCGAAAATAATGGTTCAAGTATCTTATCCAAAAAGTCATCCTTTTGCTCATCATTTGCATTTTCAAAAAGATGCAGCATAAAGTCACGGTCGCCTTTGCCCCATTCCTCTCCTTCCGGGACACCGAGCCAACCTTTCTTTTGTAGGAAATGAAGGAACACTATACGCCCTAACAATTTTTTCACGTAATCACGAAAAGGTTTCTCCTCTCTTTCCTTGATTTTTTCTTGAGTCAGACCAGTATGGTCGAAATTTGTATCTATGAAATTGTCACGCATTCCGTTCTCTGGATCTATCATGTAATTCACGAAAGTTGCATAATGGAGCTTATACTTATTAAAGAATTCCTTTGAAAGAGCCTCCACATTAAATACCTGTTCTATATCACTTATCTCAATATTATCATGCTTTTCATATAGAGCCATGAAATTATCTGTTGCGGTACGACATGATTGATTAGGTCCAAGCAGAAATGTATATCGTTTACTGTCAGTCATTTCAGTCTTGTTACCTCTTTTACTGCAATAAGTAAAACGCCAATCCCATCGTGCAACATCCTCATAATGGAATATCATAAATGCACAAGAGTAATAATCCATAATTGTGCGGATAAGGTGCTGGATACTCACACGATTGCGTTCCATCCTTACGCTGTCGGAAACTGTAACATCATAAATTTGCAATTGTTGAACACCAACATAAAAACTTCCTATAATTTTTATACTGTCAATTCCTATTGTTTCTGCCAATCGTTTATATTCAGGATAACTTTCCAATAATTCCGTCTCATAGCCATCTTCGAAATCTTCTTTTCCGAAAATAGGGAAGATTATATTTTCAAGAAAGGATTTCCAACCCTCATACTTGCTACTCAAATACTTTCTAAGTGCTTCTCTTTCCATAAGAATGTTCTTTATTTGATTGTTCCTAATATAATTTGTGGCTTGCCTTGCTTCTTCTCAACATTCGCAACAAGATTGCCAATTTCCAACTTTAATATGTCATTAATATCTCCCTGATCCATAACAAAAAACTGATTTTCGCTATCTTCCAATTCCTTACCGATGGCAACTATCTTTTTAATGATATCATAACTGCCTCTATCTGTTAATCTCCTCGCATTTGTTAGTAACTTCTTTGTTTCTTTGGATAAATTAGGGTCATTGTATAGTTTGTTTATGATTTCAAGTGCCTTTGTTCGTTTATCCCCAGCCCTTGACTTGTTAATTGTGACAAAGTATTGATTATATGACAATATTGCAGATTCAGATAATTGTTGCCAATTATCTGGTAATGGTACACTCTTGGCATTTTCATCAACATTCAAATTCTCCAACATATCCATTAACGATATTATCTGTGCATGGTCAGGGTTGCCCTCATTTTGATTGATTCTGAAATAAAGTCGGGCGGATTGAGGCGCCTTTAACATAAAATACGCTGTTCCATTTAATACTTGAGCAATCTGCCATTCATCTTTTGCTTGCTTTATTTGTTGGTATCTTTCTGCGTGTGTCTCTTTATACTGTTTCAATTCGTGTACGTATTTCTGTAATGGTGACTCTTCCCCATTAACCACATTCTGTAAGTCATAATGGATAACTTCTTCTTCCTGTGAGAAAATCTTACTGTCCTCTCCGAAAAGTACATGAAATGATTGCAACTTTGTAAAGGCGCGTCTTACTAATTTTATCTGCGAATCTCCTTGGTCACTTGGCATGAAATTATATACATAAATGTTTGGCTCTTTTGAACCAATACGGTTGACACGACCTATTCTCTGCATAAGACGGGTGGAATTCCATGGAGTATCGTAATTCAGTATGACATTTGCCCTGTGTAAATTCACTCCTTCTGATAACACCTCTGTTGAAATCAAAACATTATAATCATCTTTCCACTTTCCTTCATAATTGGCATCGAAATTTTCTTCAATGGTATGCTCTAATTCATTTCGATTTTCTGAAGTAACCACAAGTGGTTTATATCCTATGTGTTCCACCGCATGCTCAAGAGAATCAACAGTATCTATCGCTTCTGAAAAAATCACTAGTTTTCCAGATGTATTTTTTAATGGATCAAAGAGTTCGGGCTTTAAACACTCTTTGAATTTGTCGAATTTGGGGTCTTGTGTATTCATTGCCCAACGATAACAAAGTTTATTTATCAGTTCGAGGTCTTCATTCAGATATTTGATATAGTCTTCTTTGAAATCCTCACGTTGATATTCTGCATTTTGACCTTTTGCGTTTTTTCCATCTTTGGTGAGTTTTTCAATTTTAACTCTGATATCCTCTATACAGTCGTTAAAAGTAACTTTCTTTTTTCTTCTTTTCTCCTTTGCCTCAATATCAAGTTCCTTGTTTATATCAATCTGCGGACAGACAAAAATCGTATTGTTATTCCACATCTTTATCATATTCTCTGTATATGTACGGAGATTGAAA
>JAJPYV010000208.1 GCA_021204735.1 Prevotella sp. | reverse complement strand
GTAATATAATATATGAAAATCCCGGATAATGCAAGCCCAAATTTTTATAAAATCATGCTATGAAACTTGTTAATTGATTTTGAAAAAAGGGGTTGACATTTATTTGTTTCGTTGTTATTCTATTATCAACCGTGCGGTTGACGGTTGACGAACTGTAGTTCACATCGTTACATTACAATATGCATCATAAGGCGAGAAGAGCACCTTATAAACAGTAGTTGTTTATAAAAAGCCAATCAAGGGGTCATGGGAGAAAACGCAAAAGTAAGATTCGGTAAGTATATCGAATCTTTACGCAAAGAAAGAGGAAAGTCGCTAAGAGAAACTGCAAAAGCAATTAAAGTATCACCACAGTTTTTGAGCGAGGTGGAGAAAGGCAGAAAAAGTACATTGACAACTGAAAGGATTGAGAAGCTGGCGAATTTTTTATTGTTGTCACCAGAAGAATATCATGATTTGACAGCATTGTCTGCAAAGGCAAGAGAAGGTAATGATGTTTTAATGCCGCAGGATTGTGCTGATTTTGCCGTTAATGATTTTGTTGTTGAGGCTTGCCGCCTTTCCAAAGAAACTGGAGCAGGAGAAGCTGAGTGGAAGATTTTATTGGATGAATTACGTGCAAGAAAGGAGCTATAGTTGTTGCATGTTTAAGCCGAAGTTCAGATTAAGTAAAACCGGAGTGCCTATTCTGTCCCATGAGGATATAGAGAAGGATGCAGAGTTTTTTATAGAAGATTATGACCGAGATTTGTTAACGCATCCCGGTGAGTTTGATGTAGAAAAATTCTCTGAATTGTATATGGATCTGGATTTGAGATTCCATTATCTATCAAGCTATGGCGGTGTATTAGGGGTGATGGTTTTTAATAATGATGACTATGTGCCAATTTATAATCCCGAAAATGGTCGGGCAGAGTGGTATCAGGCGGAGAGAGGTGAAATGCTGATTGAGAATAGTTTACTTTCATCTGAACATCGGCTCCGCTATACAGTGGGACATGAAGACGGACACTGGATTTATCACCAAAACTATTATCGCAGAGATCCTTATCAGATGTCTTTGTTTTCAAATATGCAGGACAGCTATAGAGCTTGCAGGGCTTCAGATTTGCAACTCGGATGTGAGGATAAAATAATAAATGCCGATCATTATTGGATGGAGCATCAGGCTAATTATTTTAGCGCGGCTTTACTTATGCCTCGCAAAACCATGCGTATAATTTGTCATGATGCTAGATCTCGTAAAGGTGGTATGATGGATATGATAGCAGAAGTCTCAGATGTTTTTAATGTATCCAGGGAATCAGCAAGGATTAGAATTGAGCAGCTGGGTTTGGGTATTGAGGGACAGGATGATAGCAATGCCATTTTTTTGTATGGCGAGTGACACTAACATATGACATATATAACGTATATCAGCGCCTCGGATGAGGCGCTATAAATAAAAAGAGTGTGTCAACCATATGATTGACAGGGAGGTGATGTTTATGAAAGCAAAAGTACTGAAGCAATTGATAACCAATATGCTCCAGTACTTTGCTCCGAATATTTCTATTCGTAATCTGACTTCTTTATTTTAAAGGATATAAGATGCAGATGTCAATTGGCAAACTAACCAAAAAATGTGCCGGGTATTTCTATTCGTAATCTGACAAATTCTAGTAGGAACATCTCGGCATATGAATCTTGCAGGCTGTTCGTTGCAATTGAGCTCATATCATAATTGCAACGTGGTTTTGTGAAAATGTTTTTAGAAAGAGAGGTGTTCCTATTATGGGAAAAACTATTTTTGATGATGGCTTTCAGGCTTATTTAACTGATGGAGCGTACCTTGTAGGTGATCCGGGTATTCCCATGCTTATGGATTCTGGGGATACTCAGATACCGTTAGATATGATTCCCTTTACAAAGGCTAAAAGCTGTAAAAATAAGAGGCAGTATGTACATTTCTACGAACACGACAGAGAGTTTTCGGCTGTTCTGACAGCGACAAAGCGCTATTTAGAACTGCTGAAGCAGTTTGATGGAGTGATAACCCCAGACTGTTCAATGCTGATCGGACAGGCGAAATGCTTACAGGAAGCGAACACTTATATGAACCGAGCCGTAGGATACTATCTTCAGAAGAACGGTATCCCTGTTATTCCAAATGTGCGATGGAGCGATGAGTCAAGCTTTGAGTACTGTTTCCTTGGAGTGCCAAAAGGTGGTATTGTTTCTGTCAGTACACATGGATGCATCAAATCAAATTTCCAGAAGGCTATGTTTAAAACTGGATTAGAGGCGATGCTTGAGACTCTTGAACCCAAAGTTGTTTTGGTACATGGACGGATGCCAGATGAAATTTTCGATGATTTTAAAAGTCAGGTGGAATTTCATCGCTATGCCAGTTATTATGAGCGCACCCACCGGGAAGGTGGTGAGTGAAATGGGAACTTCGGCATATAAAGGGAATACTCAGTTTTATCGTAGTGTTGGTCAGAATGTAATGATTGCATCTCGGTCATATCATTACAATAATGGATATTTTGGATATTCAAGTCCCAGCACTGGTTCTCGAACGAGAAATATTTCCTCTGAGGATAGTCTCAATACCGCTAAGGATTTCTACGACAAGATTGCAATAGGCGGGAAGGAGCAGCGTCTGCAAGGAGGAAAGTTAAGTATTACGACGATGGCAGATGGAACGGTTATTACTATGAGAACAAAATCGCGCTCGGATGGCACTCCGGTTGTTGAAATTAATATTGACAGGAGTGGTCATTCAGGCGGGATCAAGAGACAGAAAATACATTTTACGGAGGGATAGGTCATGAAAAATATTGATATCAGATTTGATAATAATACACTGGATGTGCTGCAGTCGCTGGTGGGGAAGCAGATGGATGAGTTTGCCTGTTGTAGGCTAGAGTATACACCAATGGTGTATGGAATTGTGATTTTTAAAGTTGATGGTGAGCTGTATTCTCTGACTAATACACATACTGTCATGGATTACATGAATAAGGTTGATGATGTGGGAGTATTCAAATTTGGAAAGACAGATGAGAATACTATTGAGAGATTTCTGGAAGGTGCAAGTCCGATTAACACACCTGTAAATCAGCGAATTTCAGAAATACGTATTATGAATGAGAATCAGCAGCTTTTTCATAATGGTGTACAGACATATGACGTATATACTGTAAGAGGAATCGTCTTTGTGATGGATGATGGGAGGGAAGTGTCGGCCGAGAAGGGAATCTGGTTTTCTGAAATGATTAACGTCAGAACCGGACATTCTCTTATGGACAAGTATGAATCGATGGATGATTTTATGGATAACTGGGATGAATATCCTGAATATCAGACAAAAGGTTCCAGAGAAGTGGTTGTTATTAAATAATGGAGAGCATCTGCTTGACGTGTAGGAGGTCACGGGTTCGAGTCCTGCCGTCCCCATTACAAAGCGCCATACCGGAGGTGTGGCGCTTTAATCATTCTATGGGTATTTTGACTTATTTCTCATATATGGTGTAGTGATGCCGTGTCAGCAGCACTACGGCCTTATCGTAGCTCTCCTGATCGTAGAACTCCACCTGCAACACGCCCTGCTGGAACTCCCGGTTGTGGATGATGCCGATATTTTTGATATTGATCATGTTAGTGGCCAGGATAGTGGCGACGGTGGCGATACCGCCGGCCTCGTCGATCAGGTCAAGGAAGAACTGATACACCGGATGCAGGGCGCCGCCGGAGATGTGGAAGCTGTCCCTGTACTCCTTGGCTGAGGAGAAGAACTCTTTAATCTCGTCCTCGTCCCCACCGGCGATGGTATCCCGGGTGTTTTTAAGTGCCGCCACGTAGTCGTCTATGAGCTCGATTATCTGATCCCGGTTCGCCACGCAGATATTTTCCCACATGACGGGATCCGAGGAGGCGACCCTGGTGATATCCCGAAAGCCCCCGGCGGCAATGGTCCGCAGAGTCTCATTGCTGTCATCCAAGTCCCTCACCAGGTTCACCAGCGTGGAGGCGATGACTGTGGGCA
>JAJPYV010000095.1 GCA_021204735.1 Prevotella sp. | reverse complement strand
GGGAGGGAGTGAGTCCCTAAAAATTTAAGAATGGGATTGTCAAAGGTGGAAGTTTTCGTAATAAATTTTTATAAAAATAGAGGCTCATGCGGATTGCGTGAGTCTCTATTGTATTTAATAGACTTGAAAGTCTATTTTTGTGCTATTGTTAGGCGTCGATTGCGGCAACACCAGGTAGGATTTTGCCTTCGATAGCCTCGAGGAGAGCACCGCCACCTGTGGAGATGTATGAAACCTTGTCAGCCATGCCAAACTTGTTGATGCAGGCAACGGAATCACCACCACCGATGAGGGAGAAAGCACCATTAGCAGTAGCTTCAGCAACTGCATCGGCAACAGCCTTAGAACCGCCAGTGAAGTTATCAAACTCAAATACGCCAGCAGGACCGTTCCAGAGAATAGTCTTAGCGTTTCTGATAGCAGCGGCAAAAGCCTCACGAGTCTGCGGACCAGCATCGAGACCTTCCCAACCGTCAGGAATATCATCAGCCATGCAGACCTGTGTGTTAGCATCGTTAGCGAATTTATCAGCAGCGATACAGTCAGTACCGAGCACGAGGTTTACATTGTTCTCTTTAGCCTTAGCTATTACACCGAGAGCGATATCTAATTTGTCCTCCTCGCAGATAGAGTTGCCGACTTTGCCACCCTGAGCCTTAGCGAAAGTGTAAGTCATACCACCGCAGAGAATTAGGTTGTCAACCTTTCCGAGCAAGTTCTCGATGATACCAATCTTAGTGGAAACCTTAGAGCCACCCATGATAGCCGTGAAAGGACGTTTGATGTTACTGAGGATGTTGTCAACAGCCTGAACCTCTTTCTCCATGAGGTAACCGAGCATCTTATGATCCTTGTCGAAATATTCATCTATAACAGCCGTAGAAGCATGCTTGCGGTGAGCAGTTCCGAAAGCGTCCATTACATAGCAGTCAGCGTATGAAGCCAATTTCTTTGCAAACTCCTTTTGAGAAGTCTTCATAGCCTTCTTAGCCTCATCGTATTCAGGAGTACCTTTTTCAACACCAACTGGTTTGCCTTCCTCCTCAGGATAGAAACGGAGGTTTTCGAGGAGCAGAGCCTCGCCTGGTTTGAGAGCCTTAGCCTCATCTGAAGCGTTGGCACAGTCAGGAGCGAATTTAACAGGAACACCAAGATGTTGAGAAACAACAGGAACAATCTGACTGAGAGACAGAGCAGGATTTTTCTTGCCCTTCGGTTTACCCATGTGGCTCATCATAATGAGAGCGCCACCGTCGGAGAGGACTTTTTTGAGAGTAGGGAGAGCACCTACGATACGAGTTACGTCAGTAACATTACCTTTCTCATCAAGAGGAACATTGAAGTCCACACGTACTATTGCCGTCTTGCCGGCAAAGTTGAATTGTTCAATTTTCATACTGTTCACTTATAAAATAAATAATTATTAATCTTTTTACCGAACCTATTATGCAAAGGTAGTAAAATAAGTTGACAATGGATATAGAACGGTTGAATTTTTACTATTTTTGGCATTTTGAGAGTAAGGAATGTAATTTCTATATTGCAATATCGGTGTGAATTTCGTAATTTTGCAAAGAAATAATTAGAAAAACAACAAGCAGAAAGATGGAAAAGAAAGACTGTGCGATAATTGTGAGCGGTGGGATGGACAGCGTGACGCTGCTATATGACATGAAAGACAGGGTAGCCTTGGGAATCACGTTTGACTATGGCAGTAATCACAACGAGAAAGAGATAGCATTCGCAAAACTCCATTGCGAGAGGCTTGGAATAAAGCATATAATAATAAAATTAGGATTTATGTCAGCATATTTCACGAGTTCGTTGCTTGAGGGAGCAGATGCCATACCAGAAGGCAGTTATGACGACGAGAACATGAAATCTACTGTTGTGCCTTTCCGCAATGGTATTATGCTGTCGATAGCAGTGGGAATAGCGGAATGTAATGGGTTGAAAAACGTATTGATAGCCAACCACAGTGGAGACCATGCCATATATCCCGACTGCCGGCCAGCCTTCATAAACAGTTTTTGCGCGGCGACAGAGGCTGGTACGTATGCAGGGATGAAAGTGGTTGCCCCATACATGAATATATCGAAAGGCGAAATCGCAAAACGAGGGAAGGAGCTCGGAATTGACTATTCAGAGACGTGGAGCTGCTATAAGGGTGGTGAAAAACATTGCGGAAAATGCGGAACGTGCATTGAAAGGAAAGAGGCGATGAAAGAAGCATGTATCGTTGATAAAACGATATATGAAAATTAAAAATTAAAAATGCATTTTTGCTTGGCTCCATGTTTGTATTTTAGCTTGAGGATTTTTACAAATAAAAAAAAACGCCTGGGGAATGACCGAAGGCGTTTATATGAATGATTTTCGTAAATATTCTATTCGATTATTACGAGCGGAGTGGATTCCATGACGCTCTCACCCTCTTGGACGAGGATTTCCTTAACCGTGCCGGCGATTTCGGTGTCAAGGTTGTTTGCCATTTTCATGGCTTCAAGGATGACTACGGTGTCACCGATTTTTACGACATCGCCCACAACAACCTTTATTTCCTTGATGACGCCAGGCAGAGGAGCGAGGACAGCATTGTTGGAAGACGGTTTACTTGTTGGACTACTTGCGACAACAGGTTTGGCAGCGACTGGTTTAGCAGGAGTAACATGCACCTTCTCCTTTTTTGCAGGTTCTGGTTCACGCTCAATCTCCACCTTAAATTCCTCACCGTTTACGACAACGGAAGCGATATTGTTTTCTATGCCGTTGACGGTAATATCATATTTGTTACCGTTGATTGTATATTTGTACTTTTCCATTTTTTATCTTTCAATTGGTCGCTGTGTCATGGAGAGAGCGTAAGACTCCCATTCCGAACGCTTGTCCTTAATAGTAATGACACCTGCCTCTGTGTCGTGCACGTTATTACCTTGGTATTCGTGCAGGGCAAGAGCTATGGCAGCATAAACTTCGTTATTATTCATCAGCAAAAACAGTAAATAAATTTATGTACATCACATAGGAATGTTGCCATGTTTCTTAGCAGGCAGACCATCGCGCTTAGTAGCAAGCTGAGCGAGGGCACGACAGATGCGGAAACGCGTGTTGCGCGGTTCGATAACATCATCTATATAGCCATATTTAGCAGCCTGATAAGGATTAGCGAACATATCACTGTATTCCTCCTCCTTTTCAGTGAGGAAAGCACTCGGATTCTCATGCGCCTTAGCCTCCTTAGCATAGAGGACAGCCACAGCACCGCTCGCACCCATAACGGCAATCTCTGCAGAAGGCCATGCATAGTTGATGTCTGTACGCAACTGCTTGCAGCCCATCACGATATGGCTACCACCGTAGCTCTTGCGGAGGGTGACAGTTACCTTAGGAACAGTAGCCTCACCGTAAGCATAGAGCAGTTGAGCACCGTGAAGGATGACAGCATTGTATTCCTGACCAGTGCCAGGAAGGAATCCAGGAACGTCAACAAGACTGACGATAGGAATGTTGAAAGCGTCGCAGAAACGGACGAAGCGTGCACCCTTACGGCTTGAGTTAACGTCGAGCACACCAGCGTAGCAAGAAGGCTGGTTAGCCACGATACCAACACTCTGACCGTTGAAACGAGCGAAGCCAACGATTATGTTCTTAGCGAAACGAGGTTGGATCTCGAAAAATTCATGATTATCCGTGATAGCCATGATAACCTTGTACATATCGTAAGCCATGTTAGGATCCTCAGGAATAATCTCGTTAAGGGAATCCTCCATGCGGTTAATAGGGTCGTCACACTGCTTGCGAGGAGCCTCCTCCATGTTGTTTGAAGGGATATAGCTGAGCAGCGTCTTGATCATCTCCATAGCCTCCTCCTCAGTAGCAGCCGTGAAATGAGTAACACCACTCTTGGTAGAGTGAACACTTGCGCCACCAAGATGCTCCTGGTCGATGTCCTCGCCAGTAACAGTCTTTACCACTTTCGGACCAGTGAGGAACATGTAAGAAGTATTCTCCATCATCAAAGTAAAGTCAGTGAGGGCAGGAG
>JAJPYV010000233.1 GCA_021204735.1 Prevotella sp. | reverse complement strand
ATGATTTGTATAAGTGATTGGTAAGAGATCTACACGTTTCTCACAATAAATTCCCACAAGCAACACGATTCACCACTCTCACCATATTTCAAACGGCAAGTCAAGTTTCCTAACGGGAATAGCAAATACGCGTGGACTGACTACTTTGCCCGCGTCTTTAAGGTACTAATAAACGGTGTATTACAAAAAGCCCACGCGGCGTACGCGTGAGCACTCACTTACACTCTTGGTTGTTGATAAATTGGCGATTTACAAGGACAAGAATAAAGCTACGCTTTTTTACCTAAGTGTCAAATATTTCAGATCATAGGCAATATGGTTTTTGTGTTACTTTTTGCAAAGGTACAAAAAACCCTCGCATACAGACACAAAAAGCGCAATATTTTTTCTCATATCATGCGAAAAAGACATTTCAAATGTTGCTTTACGCGTCTTTCGAGACCATAAAACAACAGACGAGGCAACAAAAAACCGCCCCTACTTTCACAAGCGGGAGCGGAATACATTAGATAATTACATTATCCACATTTATTTGCTCGTCCTACACGTAGTTGTCACAACTACTTATGGGCACAAATGCAAATAATCACGATGCAAAGTACACAAGAAGTAAGGAATGATTCATCCTCCTTTGCCCGTATAACTTTATGTAGAAAAGGCGTGAACATTAATTTTCAAACAAACTGTACCACTCACTTCCAGTGATTGTACACGAAAGGGTTACCAGTGAATCATCATCCCAGTTCGACCTCCACAGAGTAGCGTTTTCAAGGTAAATTACGGTATCATTGTTGAAGTCTCCGCTGCATATCGTTGAGCAATAGCTATTTATTATGCTAAGTTTAATTCTCGTGTTGTTATACCATGTGTTAGATGCAGTGGAAGATTCAAATATCAAGTAATCTGTTGACAAGCCACAGCTATACATCTGGCAATTATATATATAGGCGGAAGGAGTGCTTACACCAGAGAACGGCGTGCCGTTTTCACCGAAGTCGCAGTTAGAAACCGCCAGTGAGTCACACTCTCCTCTCAAAGAGGTTAAGGAATCGTTATCAGAAATAGAAACCACGCTGAAATTGTTGAATCTGATGGAGCCGCTTATTCCACCACTTAAACTCAGGCTTTCCGTGTGTTCGTTACCTGTTATGGTTAAATTGCGGATGGCGTTGTCGTCTATGTTAAAGTCCGTCAAGTTTACAAAATTCCCCAGATTTATATTTACATTATTCCCGACAAGATTATTGCTTCCGAGGCTGATGGACTTTACTTGGTTCGATTCGTCTAAAGTCACACCATACCAGTTTCCCAGCGGTTCACTTGAGCACCAGTTTGTATTGTCGTTCCACAAGTCTCCGTTTGTGGCGTTATATAACTGCACCAAGGCTCCCCTCTCGGCATAATAAAAAGTTATCCCGATGTCTTCCATTTCAGTGCAGGTATAGTAATATTTCCCATTCCCTGAATCGTGCTTGTGGTATATCCCGATGGGATAGTTCGCTCTGCCGACAGCACCGTCTTCGCCAAACTCAAAAGCGGAAACGGGCAGGGTAAATTCCATGCTTATGGTATCAAGTACCAGCTCTGCCAAAGAGCCCGCAGGATACAAGGCGTCAATTTCGTCTCCCGTCAAGCTGCAAATGCCCCATTCGCAAACATCAGAGTCCAGGGAGTCCACGACGGCTGTCACCATGCAGACGCAATCCACCTCTTCGGCAGAGGCAAGGCTGCAAGACAGCTCATACTTTCCTTGAATATATGCATTGGACACTTGCCCCACATACACTTCTTCTTTTGTCTCCTGAATATCCACGTCGTCATCATCAGAGCAACTGCAGAAAGGAAGCACAACACTTGCCCCCACAAGAGGCAAGATCATAAGTCTAACAAAATTCTTCATCTTTATATATTAATAGGTTTGTCTATAAATTTTAACAAAGTTATTCAAAATTTCTTTGCTATACATACATTTCAGATATGTTTAAAAACATTTGTTTCTATCTAAGGATAAAAAAGGAGTAAAAGATGGCGCGATGCACTCATTCCAATAGTTGTGGCACGCCACCTTTTACTCTCATAATCTTCCGTTTATCGGACAAGGACCTTTTTGCCATTCATTATGTAAACGCCTGGTCTCAGATTTCCTTCAATCTTTCTTCCAGACAAGTCATACACATTCTGGTCATTCGCCGCATTTATATACACTTTCGAGACTGCGGTCTCAACATCAGTGTTATCATTATAGAAGTAGACGGTCACGTCTTTTGACGAGGATTGCGCGTCGTGCACAGCCACATAATATTCTCCGTCACATGGTAGATACAAGCCTTCCGACACAATGGAACTACTGCCCTCTGTCTCCTGCACGAGTTCTCCGTCTGGCCCGAATATGTCTATTGTGCAAGACTTGTCGGTGCGTACTGAGATGCTGTCTCCCTCCTTGCCGCCAAACTTGTACCACGAGATCTCATTGTCGCCCAGACTCTCTATCTTGACCTCGTCGCCAGAGTGCAGCTGAGTAAACACATCTTCACCAAGTTCCTGTCTCATAGTCACATCCATATAGTCGCTGTGTAAAGAAAGGTATCTGCCAGCAGCGTCCTCAAACATTATGTAGAAGGTATTCTTGGGATATATTACCGGCACGCTGTCTTCCACAGCGAAACTGAAGCTCGATGATCTCAATGGATACTGAGGCATGTCCAGCAGTTCTATGATGCTGAGCGCTTCTTGCGGAGTGTCGAAGTCTACACTTACAAGATTGTCTCTGTCGTCATTCACCCAATACTGGTACGACTTTATCCCATTGCCCCCGAGCGGTTCTTTTATGAAATAGGCGGAGTTGGCTTGCAGAGCCAGTCCCTTGCTGTTAGCCAGCACAAACGAGATGGAGTGCAAGCCGTCAGAGAGGGAGGACATGTCCAAATCGGCATAGAAAACACCGTTTGTGTAAGTGCAATCGCCTTTGCTCTGCGTGTTTCCGTCCACAACGTAATATATGCTCATGTCTTCAAGGTCAGCCGTGGTTGGCACTTTCAAGAAAAAAGATTCCCATGCCGACAATGCCACACCCGAATCGTCTATCAGTTGAACACCAAGCGTGTGGAAGCCCAAGTCCAAAGAATTCGCGTCAATATCGATGTGTATCTGTGACCCTTCCTCGTCCTCGCTCAACAGAAAGTCTGGATAAATGTCGTTGTCCACACTTATCACGCTCTTGTTCCTCCCGAACGAGGCAGCCTTGCAAAAGAAGGCAGCCCGAGGGGCTAACGCGGAACCCGTGTCGTCTATCAGTTGCACCACTAAGGAGTGCAGACCCAAGCCCAAAGTATCAGCGTCAATGTCAAAATGTATCTGAGACTCCTCGTCCCAACTGATCTGGAAGTCTTCATAAATATTGTTGTCTACGCTTACCAGACTTTTGTTTTCGTTGAATGTAGAAGACTTGCTAAAGAAAGCCGCCTGGGGAGCTAAAGCAAACCCGGAATCGTCAATCAGTTGCACCGTCGGAGTATGTAGCCCTATTCCCAACGAACTTGCGTCAATGTCGAGATGCAACTGAGACTCCTCGTCCCAGCTTGTCTGGAAGTCGCTAGAAACATTGTTACCGACACTTATCAGACTTCTGTTTGCCGAGAATGACGCTGTCTTATAAACATAGGCGGACTGAATGGAAGATGCTCCCGATTCAGTATCTTCTATCAAGAAATAAAACGAGTGAAGACCAGTCTGCAAGGATGACATATCTGCCTCAACAGAGAATACCCCGTTGTCCGACGTTCCTTCCACGGCTTCTCCGTTGTCGGTGTCGAACCAATAGCGGTATTCATACTTCTGCTGCGCCACCGCCGCAGTAAGGTGGATGGCACTAAGTAAAACAATAAGATATGCCCGCATAAAGCGATTAGTTTGGCTGGTTAATCTCTATGTCAACGCTCAGCTTGCCGTCAGCGGTAGTTTTTGAGGCTACTTCGAACTTCGTTATTTGCGGGCTCGACGTGGTGGGGTCAAAGGGCAGATCGCCGCCATAGAGAC
>JAJPYV010000238.1 GCA_021204735.1 Prevotella sp. | reverse complement strand
TGTTGTAAGCGGGGATAATATTAATTCCAACTTTTCCCAATTATCGAACAAGAAAAACAATCTCATACTGGGTGATCATGTCTGGTGTGGAGCCGGTTCATTTATAATGAACGGCACTAATGTCGGTGTTGGCAGCATAATCGGTGCAGAGTGTGTTTTAAAGGGGAGTTATCCAAACAATGTTACAATTTCCGGTAATCCTGCTAAAACAGTTCGCATAAACTGTGCATGGTCCCGCAATATGGATGCGCCTAATATAGAATCCATTAATTCAAGTTATGTATCACAAACGTCCGAAACTAATTCCCCAATTGCAGGCCAGAATGTTCTTGTTATAGGGGGCACTGGATTCAGCGGAATAAGACTCGTCCAGCGACTTATTGAGTTAGGGAACAGGGTAACTATAGCCACCAGAGGGCATAAGCAGGATGTGTATGGGTATAATGTAAACAGAATTATACTTGATGTTACTGATTTTGACAGTGTTAAGACTGCTTTAGCAAATAAGGAATACGATGTTGTCTTTGATGATCTGGCGTACAATCCTTTAAACGTATACAATGTTTTAAGCAATGTAAAGACCAAGAAATATGTGCAGCTGTCATCTGTTATGGCATACGGCAAGTTTCATAAAGAACTTGATGAAGCTGAGTTGGATCTTGATTCAATCAACATCAACTTAAATGACTGGACATATGAAAAGCGCAAGCAGATGAATCCACGGGAGCTATATGCAAAAGGGAAGAGGTATGCTGAGGCTATGGCATATAAAATCAGCAAAGTTCCGGTGATAACAGTCCGTATTCCATATGTGTTCGATGCCCGTCCCAAATACTATTGCCTGCATATTGCTAATGATACTCCTATGGCAGTCAAGGACATCAATAAATCGGTTGTTTTTGTACGTGATATTGATGTTGGTAATTTCTTGCCCTGGATAGCGGCGCAGGATTATTCCGGTCCCATCAATTTTGCGGACTACGGCAGTATATCCATAAAGCAAATTATAGATTATATCGCAAACAAAACTGGTAAAAAAAGAATCAAATATGGGGGGAATGATGTTGAACCTTTTAATGAATATGGTGAGAGTTCATATTCATTGAGCCTGAACCAGATAAATCGGCTTGGTTATAAAGGAGTGGATGTTAATGAGTGGTTCTGGGGGAGTATTGACAATTATATTAAGGATGCCACTGCCGAAGTGCAAAAGGTTGAATTGAAGTCGGTGCAGCCCGTAATTATACCTCAAATCAAAACAGGTAAATATGCTAATTTTGTTAACAAAACAGGCTGGAGCGGATATGAAAAAACGATGCTGGCACTGGAAGGTGCTAAATGTACAGGCTGTTCATCATGTGCCAATGTCTGTCCTCAGAATGCCATAAGAATAACAACTGATGACAGGGGCTTTATTGTCCCTGAAATAGACACGAATATATGTGTCAATTGCGGATTATGCCATAAAACTTGCCCCAAACTGAATCTTGAATTCCCTTATCCAGTTCAGTCAACTTGCTATGCTTTTATGGCCAGTGATGAGTTGAGGCGAGTCAGTGCAAGTGGTGGCGCATTCTTGTCATGTGCTGAATATGTGCTGGATAATGGCGGAGTTGTCTTCGGTGCAGCCTGGACAGAGGATTATGGATTAAAGCATATTGCCGTTACGGATAAATCGCAACTTAATAAAATATACGGATCAAAATATTTGCAGAGTTCTATAAATTATGCTTTCAGGACAGTTAAAGATTATCTCTTAAAGGGTAAAATTGTTCTATTTGTCGGTACCCCGTGCCAGGTGGACGGCTTGAGACATTATCTTAGAAAAGATTATCAGAATTTATATACGATAGATTTGTTATGCCGTGGAGTTCCCTCAGAAGAATTGTTCAAGCGTTATTTGAAAGAGTCCTATGGAAATGAAAAAATCAGATCGATTGTTCAGAAAAGCAAGAAAAAACTGGGCTGGGGTGCATATACAGAAATTATAAGGGAATCTGGTGCTGTTGAAAATTACAATATGGAAAACAACATCTGGATGAAGGCATTCCTTTCGGATTTCATGTTTAGAGATTCCTGCTATGGCTGTCCATATCCTCAAAGAAAACGCATCGGCGATATATCAATGGGTGATTTTTGGCAAATCGCTAAATATAACAAGAGTTTTGATGACCGTCTTGGCACCAGCTTTGTAATAACCAATACGGCGAAGGGTGAAGCTCTAATAAAGAGCGTAAAGTCGAAGCTATTGAAAAAAGTGCCGGTAGAATTTGAGCTTCCATATAACAGTGCTATTTCCAGTGCTCGTAAAGTTCCGGGGAATAGGACATTATTTTTTGATATGCTGCAAAAGGCCCCATTGGGAGCTGCTTTGGATCGAGCATTATATGGGAAGAAATATGATATTGGAATAGTCGGATGGTGGTCTAATCTCAATTATGGCGGGGCACTTACTTATTTTGCATTATACACCACTGTTCAGCGTTTAGGATATAGTGTTATGATGATAAGGCCGCCTTTCAGCGATGCATCTATGCCCAGAACCGATACGGTGCCTATGAGGTTTGCATGCAAGCATTATGTAATAAGCAGATTATATGCCCACAGAGATATGCATCTGCTAAATTACGCATGCAAGGGATTCATTTCAGGTTCTGACCAGTTATGGAATCCGTATCTTGAACAATATGCGGGTAAAGAATGTTTCTTATCTTTTGCAAACCAGAATTCACTCCGGATATCATATGCATCGTCTTTCGGTAATGTATCATCATTCAAAGACAACTTTATTGCAAAATACAAGCCGGAATTAAAAAAATTCGACGCTATTTCTGTTAGAGAAGATTATGCTGTAGAATTGGGGAAAAAATATTTTGATATTGACGCTCAGTTTGTGTGTGATCCAGTCTTTTTATGCAATAGACAGGATTACGAGGAATTAGCAAAGTGTTCTTCGTGTGGATTCCCAGGGAAGTTTATACTTGGTTTTATTCTTGATCCTAATCCAGACAAGACTAAAGCAATCTCATATATTACAGAAAAGAAAGGAATAGGTTATGCATGCTTTACGGATTTACAGAATGTTGAGCAACGCAAAGTTGCCTTTAATTTGACAAATGTGTATGCCAATCATGCTGTTGAAGATTTGATTAAAGCATATTCTCAGTGTGATTTTGTATTGACAGACTCTTTCCATGGAACATGTTTTGCCATCATATTCAATAAGCCATTTATTAGCATAAAAAACCATGAGAGGGGTGAAAAGAGGTTTGAGTCATTACTGAGATGGACTGGGTTAACCAATAGAATGGTGGATTCTGTTGACGAAATATATAAAAGAGTTGATTTGCTCGGATCAATTGATTATAATGAAGTAAATGAACGTGTCTCTCAGTTTAAAACGAAGTCTTTAGAATGGCTCAAAGGGGCCTTAAAAAAGATGAAGTATTAATAAATGTTGTTGCATTGCATGCATAGACATAATGCATGCACATTGATTTATATTTTTAAAATAGTAAATGTTCTTTTGCCAAAGGGGTACCCCTTTGGCATGGACTACTACGTAGCCCATGCCTATACTCTAATATATAAGGATTTGATATGTCTGATAATTTCAGCAATGTAAATAGGGACAAAATAAAAATAAGTGTTAAAGGATGTTGCGTTTCAAGAGATGCTTTAGAATATAGAATAAACAAATATGAAGTGCAGAAATATGCTGCAGGAACATCACCTTGGACAATACTTAATGGAAATAAAGTTGATATTTCTACAGATGAGCTGCTTAAAACGGGTGTTAGCCATTTTGCTGCTAGATGTATGCAACATGATGCCCAATTATCAACATTTGATTTTTTAAAAGAACAAATATCTGATTGGTTGCTATTGGATTTGGCAGATGTTCGGCTTAGGGTCATTGAATGGGAAAAGCAGAATGTTGTTTTATCTGAGTCATTTTCTTTTGGGAAGGCTTCAAAAGTATTTATTAAGAAACTAGGATCGGATTATGCAATAACTTCGCCCTTAAATTTACCTTGGGATGAGTTCAAACATAGATTAGACAATTTTATAG
>JAJPYV010000403.1 GCA_021204735.1 Prevotella sp. | reverse complement strand
CAGATTAGAATTCAAGAGCAACGATTGGAATTGATGAAGCGAATCAAGTCAGCCTGTTTGGATAAGATGTTTGTATAAAAGTAAAAAACAAGAAAAGCCTTAATAAAATGAGCAACATACAATATTTCGTAAAAGAGAGTGACTTTGAGCAAGCACTTGTAGAGCAACTACCCAATCACGGTTGGGAGAAAGACGTGATAGTGCAGCCAACGGAGAAATTTCTTATTGATAATTGGGCAAAAATACTGTTTGACAACAACAGAGATATCAACAAACTTGGCGATTATCCCCTTACGGAAAGTGAGATGCGCCAGATAATTGAACAAGTGAATTTGTGCGACAGTCCATATAAAATGAACAGTTTTATCAATGGCGGTCAGGTATGTATCAGGAGGGACAATCAGGCAGACAAGAATAACTACGGTAAGGAAGTATATTTGAAAATATTTGACGCAAAAGAAATCAGTGCGGGACAAAGTCGCTACCAAATAGCCCGTCAGCCACGGTTTAAGTCATCCCATCCATTAGGCGGAGACAGGAGGGGAGACGTGATGTTGCTAATCAACGGTATGCCCGTAATCCATATCGAGTTGAAACGCTCAAAGGTAGATGTCAGTCAGGCAACATTTCAAATCAAGAGATATACCCACGAGGGAGTGTTCAGCAATGGAATTTTCAAGATGGTGCAAATCTTTGTAGCCATGACACCGGAGGAAACCTTGTATTTTGCCAATCCTGGGAAAGAAGAAAATTTCAAGCCAGAGTTTTATTTCCATTGGGAAGATTTCAACAATACGATAATCAGTGACTGGCGGCGCATTGTCTTAGACTTGTTGAGCATACCTATGGCACATCAGTTAATAGGATATTATACCATAGCCGATGACAAGGACAAGACATTGAAAGTGCTACGCAGTTACCAATACTTTGCGGCAAGTAAGATATCAGACGTTACCCACAACACCAACTGGGACACCCATGAGCATAGAGGCGGATATATCTGGCACACCACAGGGTCAGGAAAGACGATGACCAGTTTCAAGTCAGCCCAACTGATAGCCAATTCAGGAGATGCCGACAAAGTAGTTTTTCTGTTAGACAGAATAGAGTTGAGTGTGCAGTCGTTGGATGAATTCAAAGGTTTTGCCGGAGATGATGAGGAGATACAAGACACACAGAATACAGCCATATTGTTGAGCAAACTGAAAAGTACTGATAAAGATGACCGCATGATAGTAACATCCATACAGAAGATGTCGAACATAAAAGCAGGAAACGGAATAGCGCAGGAAGATATAGACTTTATAGGTCGTAAGCGTTTGGTGTTCATTATCGATGAATGTCACCGCAATGTGTTTGGAGAAATGATGATGAGCATAAAGAACACATTCAAGCGTGCGTTGCTGTTCGGATTTACAGGAACACCGGTATTCGAGGAAAATGCCCATGGCGAAATAACGACCGGGACCATTTTCGGTGATATGCTGCACAAATACACGATAGCCAACGGAATACCCGACAGAAACGTGTTAGGCTTTGACCCATATCAGGTAAAGACATACGATGACAATGAGTTGCGTGAAAAAGCCGCATTCTCACAGTTAGGAGTCAAGACTATCGAAGAAATAGAGAATGATGAGGATAAAAAGGCAGTATATGACAAGTTCATGACCGAGTTGCAAATGCCAGACACGTATAACGAAGGCGGCAAGACGCTGCATGGCATTGAGCATTATCTGCCCAAAGACCTTTATAAACAACCGGTACATCATCAGGCAGTTGCCGCAGACATAGTAGGCGGAAGGGACAAGCTGAGTAAAAACGGCAAGTTCCACGGCATACTTGCGACAAAGAACATTCAAGAAGCCATAGAATACTACAGAATATTCAAGGAGCAATACCCATCCCTGAATGTAGTAGCAGTATTCGACAGCAACATAGACAATTCAGATGAAGGAATTATAAGGGAAGATGCCCTGCTTGGAATGTTAGAAGACTACAACCACAAATATCAGACAACTTTCCAGTTGTCAACATACGCCAAATACAAGAAAGATGTAGCGAAAAGATTGGCTCACAAGAAACCATACATCGGTATAGAGCACGACCATGAGCAGCAAATAGACCTGCTGATTGTAGTGTCGCAGATGCTTACGGGATATGATTCCAAATGGGTCAATACACTGTATGTAGATAAACTGATGAGATACGTTGACATCATCCAGTCGTTCTCACGCACCAACAGACTGTTCGGACCAGACAAGCCATTCGGCATAATACGATATTATTCGTTTCCATATACGATGGAGCAGAACATCAACGATGCCCTTGAGGTGTATGTTGACAGACCATTGGGAGTATTTGTGGATAAACTTGAGATGAATCTTGATAATATAAACAAAAGATACCTTCATATATGTGACATTTTCAAATCACACGGCATAGAAAACTTCGCAAAACTGCCAGACGCACGAGAAGACAGGAATATGTTCGCAAAAGACTTCTCGCAAATGACACACTTGTTGGAGGCGGCAAAATTGCAAGGATTCACATGGGAACGGGATGAGTATGAGTTTCAGCATGGAGATACATATACGACAGTGAAGATGCTATTGGATGAAAACACATATAATATCCTTTTGCAGAGATACAGAGAGTTGCCAAAAGACAGCGGAGGAGATGGCGGAGATCCTAATGATTTTGATTATCCGATAGACACATATATCATAGAGACGGGTACGGGAACAATCGATGCAGAATACATCAACTCAAAGTTCGATAAATTCGTCAAGAACCTATACACGGAAGGTGCAGGAGGAGAGTTGACATTAGCAGCAAAGCAAGAGCTCAGCAAGAGTTTTGCCTCGTTATCCCAGAAAGACCAGCGCACGGCAATGGTGATACTGCATGACATCCAAAGCGGAGACTTGCATCTGACAAAAGGCAAGACAATCTATGACTATATCGCAGAGTATCAGTCAAGGGAACTTCACAAGCTAATAATAATATTATCAGAAGCAACAGGCATAAATGTCAGTCAGTTGGAACATATAATCGACCGTAACGTAACAGAGCAGACCTTAAATGACTATAATCAATTCGACAATTTGAAGTTGACATTAAATTTAGGAAAAACACGGGAGTTTGTCTCAAAAGTGAAAGGTATGACAATTCCCGCACGGTTAGTAGTCCCGGAAGCAGACAGGTTGTTACGAGAATTTATATTGGACGGCAGCAGTAGGGAGAGGATTTTGAAATCATATCTTGCCAATGAGGGAACATATACGGAAGAAGAACAATCCAACGAAGAAACACGTTTGGAAGTATTGACTGTCAGCAAAGATGTTGTGAAGGACAAAGTAAGAGGTATTTTGGAGACAACATTATCAGGCGTGTTGGGGCAAATGCGACCGATGGAGGAAATTCTTGACAGTGTATTCTATGTTTTAGAGGCACAGTCTATTGATACGTTGGATAGCGTAGGAATGTTCATAGAGAGGGCATTCACCAACCTTTACGGCAAGAAAGCCACCATAGTGGATAAGTTTGTGGCATTCAACTTGCTTGTTACAAAGTATGAGGCATATCTGAAAAAGCTGTATTACCTTATGAAAGGTTATGAAGTAAAACCACAGAACGAGGGTGAGGATGTAACTTGGAAGAACGTGATTTACGCCCACAAAAATTTGTGGAGTCTTAAATACAGTACGGATGAGGGAAGGCAACAAGTTTACCAGTATCTTAACTTAGTAAAGGGTTGGAGAAACGAGGAGACTCACATCTCGCCAACAGCATCTGAACAGGAGGTTGACACAGCAATCAGTATCATCATAACGATGTATTTTTATGCTACCGGTTCATCAATCACTGATTTGGAGATGAACGGGCACGATATTGAAAGGCATGAAAATACCGATAAAGAATATCATTTGCAGCCACATTATGATTATTTGAAAGTGGCAGAGGATATAAAGGGTTGGCCAGAAGCAAAACGACTTGATATATTGAGAAAGAGTATCGTGCAACTTTTGGAAACCAGTAAATCTGCCCTCAGAAAGCAACAGCATTGGATTTCAA
>JAJPYV010000060.1 GCA_021204735.1 Prevotella sp. | reverse complement strand
ACGTGTATATGTATAAGTACTTCACGTAGGATAATTATTACACCGCAATTACTCTTTTCAGCATGTTTCATACCAGGATCCTTCTACGCTTTATTTTATGTAGAAAAATGGAAGTTTAATTTAGCTAATGAGACACTACTAATAATAATAGGCGGATGCTCTATTTTTTTACTTGTCTCTCTTATAGTAGGATTAATAGGACATAATAATAGCTTATTGCACAGACTTAAAATTGATGAAAATGAGACCACTCCTATTTCAATTGAAAAATGGAAACTTATAGGTTTTATTGTCTTGCAGGCAATCACTGTCCTTTGGTTGATATATACATTAATGAAATTAACGGGAGGTATATCTCTATCCAGTGCTATCTATGCATTCAGAATGAGTATGAGAACTGATGATAGTCTCGTTTTACCCAGATTGTTGACAGAACTAAGAAGAATATCTGTTATCTCCGGTTATTTGTGGATGTATCTTTTTTTGCATGGTATTGTCTATAAATACAAAACCGAAAGGCTCTTGTTATTGGTTAATGTCATCTTAAGTGGAATACTATCGTCGCTTCTTGGCGCAAGGACCGGATTTATACAAATGCTGGTAGCTATGATGTTTCAGTGGTACTTCCTTAATGGCAGGAAAAAAGGATGGAAAACCGAAACGAACTTTAAATACGTTTTCTATACAATCTTGCTTGTATTTGTTTTAGGTTTAACTTTTAAAATATTTGGAGATTTATTGGGAAGGGATACTCAAAAAGACGATTATATAGCAGTGTATTTGTCGGCAGAACTTAAAAACTTGGATATTTTTATACGAAAAGGTATGTTCGGTACTCCCTACTACAATTGGCAGACATTAATAAATGTCGTTAATTTCTTTGGGAATATACTGGGAAAGCCTGAGTTAATACACAAATTAGATAATCCATTCGAACACATTAATGGACATTGGTTGGGAAATGTTAAGACCACTTTTTATGCCTTCATGTATGATGGAGGATGGGCTGGCCTTATATTCTTTACTGTACTAATGGCTATAATATCCCAATTGTCATTTAGAAAAGCTGCTTTTGGGAAAAGTGAAAAGATAAATCTCAATTTAGTGATTTATTCTTATCTCGCTTTTACTATAGCTTTTTCATTCTTCTCAAATAAGTTTTATGAGATGCTATTCTCTCCTTCTTTTCTGATCCAGTTGATATATTTATACATATTAAGGTGGATATTACTTAAAGTGCGTATAAAGCATTCTTAAATATTGGGGGGGTGATGTATCTATGTCAATTATATGATTTAAAACAAACAGCTCCCATGTAGAGGAGACATGATAATTGGGAATATGTTTTTTTTGGTGGGGGTAAGTCATGGCATGTAATTTATCAAAGAAAAGAGAGAAGTATTATCTGTTTATCAGATTGGCAATTCGTCGCTATAAACATAATCTCAAGAGAAAGAGAAAGAAAAAGAAAATAATGGGACACTACCGGAACCTGTCTTCACTTACATCAAAGGGACTTTTATTCCCCTATTTTACTGAAAGCACAAGGTATATATTTTGGGGTAATGCCAACAGCCATCTTAGTTATGCGAAAATCAAGAGAATAAAAGATAACTATAATAGTATAATAACTATACCACGTTCATTTTCTATTATTGATAATCCAGAAGATACATACAATGCAATAATGAAAATCATTGCATCTTGTTTACATCATAAATCTGGGGAAGTGGTCATTGATTATACAGGATGTGAATCATTTACTTTGGAGGCACAAATTCTTTTAGATATAATTCTTAAGGACATCTTAAGATACTATTCCATATCAGGTAGAAGGGAAAAACGTATAAGTAAGAAAATAACTGACAAATCCATCAGAGGCGGTAATATCCGTAAAATGCTTTTCTCTGTTGGTTCTCAAGCAGTTCATACAAACAAGCAGCAAGATTATCCTGACGTTATACCGTACAATCTATGCATTCATAGAAAGACGAATAACGATAATGAACAGGCTAAGCAAAAAGAATTAGATACTACATCTTTATCTGAGTATGTTCGGGAATGTTTGCAACGTATGGGAAGGAAGTTGCCTGCAGATAAAATACATAATTTATATACAATTATCGGTGAGATATTAATTAATGCCGAGGAACATTCCAGTACGCATTATCGATATTCAATTGGTTATTTTGAAGAACAAAATATCAGCAATCAACATATTGGTACATTCCAATTAGTAATTATGAATATGGGAAGAACCATCTATGAGAAATTTCATGATGAAGATTGTCCTAATAAAATGATAGTTCCGAAGATGAAAGATTTGTCGGATAAGTATACGAAGCGCCATCTCTGGAGAAATACTTTTGATGAAGAAACCTTATGGACTCTATATGCATTGCAAGAGGGGGTAACATCAGTATATCATACAAATGGTGACGGGAGGGGAAATGGCTCTATACAGTTTATAGATAGTTTTTTTAAGTTGCGAAACAACAGCCCATTCGGTAATAATTCAATTATGGTACTTCAATCAGGACACGCCTGCATTGTCTTTGACGGGACGTATGGCATCAAGGATAAAGAAGTTAATGGTAGGATTTACAAAATCATGACATTTAACGATACAGATAAAATTGAAGATGCTCCTGACAATAAATACGTAAAAAGGACAAACTTCTTCTTTCCAGGAACATTCATCTATGCAAAAATAATCTTCTAAAATCAGTAAAATGGACGACAAAATTTACATTATCGATCTTAATAAATACAGAGCTCAAAGGTCGACGGGCATCTCTAAGGTATTTACCGGAAGAGATAGAGGTAAAACTGTCCGTGAGAAATCAGAAATTGATAAGATGGCGGACAAATATGAAAAAGTCATTATTCAAATTCCGGCAGATATTAGTTCTATCAATCCTTCCTTTTTAGAGGAACTTAACAAGAATGTGGTCAGAAAGTATGGCAAAGAAAAGTTTATGAAAAAAATTGAGTTCAAATGTTTGGGGGAATATGATGTAACTAAATCGTTAGATGAGGCGATAAATAGGATTCTACATAATGAAACCGCAATCGGATGATATAATTATACGTGATTAAACTTATAAAACACAGAACGAGTCGCTTGTTCTGTGAACATAAAAGATAAAAGTTATGAAATGCGAAACGCTACAGAGTATATACTATATAGCCATGATTATCACTGGAATATGTAATTTGATTTATGTATTCATCCTGTTCCTTTATAATTGGAAAACAAATAAGAAACAAGCAGAAGAATCGAAGCGAAGATATATGCTGTCCAAATTTATATTGGAACATGAACTGCCTACATTCTATACCTTCTTCAAAGAATTACAAGATGCAAGTAATATACTTCTTCAACAAGATGGTAGAGGTTGTGATCAAAATAACAAGAAAGATTTAGATGATAAATGGAAGGACTTATTCTCTAATTTTAGAAGCGAGTTCATTGAATCACTAAGTGCAATTGACGAATGCTTATACGCAGCAATTATGAAATTAATGGAAGAATTAGAAGATGCTCTCACTATTAATCTTTTTGATCTGGGTGTGAACTTATATGTACCAGAGAAATATAAGGAACTAATTGTGAATCCAATATGTAAATGTAAAAAAGAGATGTTACGCGAATTAGTAAAATATGGGAATTAATTATAGGAAAGAGCGCATAGAAGACGTCTCCAGAGTGAAGTAAGCGCCCCCTCAAAAAAAGACATCTTCCATGTGAATATAAATAATGCAGAATTTTGCAGCCATTACCAAAGACAGCGATGCCAAGTGCAATAACTATAATTTTAAGCAGTAATTAATCAGCTGCAATACTTAACCTAAGATATACGCCATAATTTCCACCTCCCACATGTAAGACATGCCGGTGCTGGAATACATAAAGGAATTGTTCCACACCGTTGTCTTGGCTGCGAGTGATTACGAGATACATAGAAAGGCTGCCACAAAGCGGTTTCTCGTAGTGGAAAAGTGATTGCTGATTCCTGCTGTATAGTTATGCTGTATATAAGTAAGCACATTTAAAGACGTTACCAATCCTTATAAT
>JAJPYV010000177.1 GCA_021204735.1 Prevotella sp. | reverse complement strand
GCACAGTTGGAACTCGACTCCCGTCGCAACTTCCTCCAACCCATGATAATTACTGATGAGGACATGGACACTTTCAAGACAATGTGCGAGAACCATTTGGATGTTGAGCGACTTCGCAACCCCTACGTCACCTTCTTTAAAAATGACAGGGCACGCATTATGGTAGGTCCATTTGTAGGTTTTGAGGGATTTATTAAGGAGATAAGAGAAAATGGTTCACAACTGTAAAACAATGCTCCTTACGTCGCAAAAGAAGAAAGAAAAAAGAAGAAATAAGAATTCGATATTGTTAGGCTCCTTGTTTTAGATTTTGTTTGAAGGAGGTTTATATTGGCAATAAAATATTAAATCTGCATTACGTGTGTTGTAGTGCAGATTTTTTGTTTAATTATAATGTGTTTTTGTATGGATACTCAATACCGCTATGGCTTTAATAAATTAATTGGTGCTACAAAAACGCCGTCTTCCCTTTGATAAGAGGCTCCAACGGAGGTCAATACCATTAAAAACGAAGGAGGCATTTCATTACTCTTTTCTTCTATTTTTGCCTTTAGTAGTTTTAAGGTGTTGGCTCCAGCTTCAATCAATTCGCTACCTCCCAATTTAATTTCAATAGCTCCCCAGCGACCATCATCCAAATGAATAATGGCATCACATTCCAATCCCGTGTTATCTCTATAATGTAAAACATCCCCTCCAAGAGTTCTTGCATATATTTTCAAATCTCGTACAGCCATATCTTCAAAGAATAAACCGAAACTTTCCAAATCTTGGTACAAATCTTCGGGCATGACTCCTAATGCTCTACATGCGATAGAGGTATCTATAAAATGTCGTGTGGGAGTTGAACGAATGGAAGTTTTTGAACGAATATTAGGATTCCAAGCTGTCATATCTTCTATAATGTACAAATCTTTTAAGGCTTCCATATAATCATCATAAGTTTTTGGATCCATTGTCCTTTCGTTGCTCTGACGTACATCTGCTATGATAGTTGAAACAGCTGCTTCTGTTGAAATATGGCGTGCATAACTCCTTACAATCATTTTCAGAATTTCCGGCTTTTTATTTCGAAAACGTTCATTCTCACAATCCTCAAATACAAATAGTCCATTCCAATAGTTTTTTGTAATTTCAATAGAAATGTCCTTGGGTGCCAACACTGAAATTGGCCAACCACCACGGCAAATCAAATGTGCTACGTCTTTCAATGTGAAATCTGTATTCAAGTCCCATGGAAAGTTTTCACCGCCATTGAACATATCTTGTAGGGAAACAGTTCCTTTTGATTCTTTTGATTCCCATAAACTCATTGGGCGCATTTTTACTGTGGTTATTCTTCCTGCTCCACTATGATGTACTTCGGTCTTATCTGCTGGTGTGGAACTACCTGTTAGAAGATATTTGCCAAATTCATATTTGAAATCTAAGTCATCCTTAATCTGATTCCATATATCAGGGGCTTTCTGCCATTCATCTATCAGTCTTGGATATTCTCCTTTGAGTACGGCTTTTGGATTCATCCTTGCCATAGCAATGGCTTGTTTTGTGTTTAGCTTTACAAAACTCTTTTGATAAAGCATACAAGTTGTTGTCTTACCACAAAACTTAGGACCCGCAACAACAACTGCCCCTGATGTCCTTAGCTTCAATTCTATTTCTTTTTCAATAAGTCTGCTGTAATACATATTTGTTCTTTTTATCTAATTTGTTGCAAAGATACAAAATTCCCAAGATTTTCAACAATAAATTCCCAAGATTTTCAATATAAAATTCCCAAGATTTTCAATATAAAATTCCCAAGATCTTCTTCTGTAGGCAGTGTATTGCGAATTTCCTGCATACGTACATTGTCATAGGAAGCCACACCCATTGGGGTCTGTATGCCCTTGAAAGCCCATTTCACTTCTGTCTGGTTCTTATCCTTACAGATAAGTAATCCGATGGTTGGATTGTCCTGTTCAGTCTTCAATAGTTCATCCACGGCATTAACATAGAAATTCAGCTTGCCTGCAAATTCTGGCTCAAAAGTCTTCGCTTTCAATTCGCATACGATATAAAAAGACTCCCAAAACTGGTGTTTCAAATTTCCTTATTGTACAATTCAGGTAGTTAGCGAAGTGATTGAATCTGAACTATCCAGAAAGATACCACTTTTCGACTATCGGTACGAACGATAAAACACATCAGTAATGGTATCAGGAGTAAGAGTATGATTTTTACGTAATAAAGTAGTATGGTAATCTCTCTGTTTTTGGTAAACATATTGTTTTTAACTTCTTAGGCTGCGTAAATCACATGAGTTAATCGCTTTTAGAGCTGTTAATGACTTTATAAGGGTGGTCAATACTCCAAATTGCAGTATAGATAAATGACTTTATATTGGTTTTATATTTATATTGCGTAATTTTTATACAATAATTGCGTTTATAATTTGCTATATTAGATTTTATTTGTACCTTTGTACCATACAATAGATAAAATCAACAATTATGATAGCAGAGTTCAGCATTGAGAATTTTTTCTCCATTAAATCGGCTCAGAAAATCAGTTTTGAGCCATCGGCAGATACTTTTATGTCTGATGAATATTCATACGAAGTTAAAAAAGGTGTAAGATTGCTGAAAGTAGGCATTGTCTATGGTGCCAATGCTTCCGGCAAGACAAATATATTAAATGCCATCGATTTCTTCAAGATGTTGGTTTTGAGAATGCCTAAAGACAGGAATGAGAAAACCGGGGTGGTTCCTTTCATGCTGGATGACACTTCAAGGAATGAGATGACGAAGATGTCGATGGTGTTTTATATAAATCAATCGAAGTATATCCTTAGTTTTGAGTTGGATGCCAAGCATATCTATTCCGAAACATTGATTGTTTATGATTCCATTCGTCCTACCAAACTGTATAACCGAAATTATGATGCTTCAACAGATTCCACGGCCATCGACTTTGGTGTAAATCTGAAAATGACGAAGAAGAGCCAAGATGTGGTTTTAGGAAATACTATCAATAATTGCAGTGTGCTTGCCGCATTTGGCAAAAGCAACGTGGAACGCACCAAACTGAATGATGTGTATGATTATTTTGCCAAACAGGTAAAAGATGTATTGGCACCGGGCATGTTGCTTTCGGGATACGTCAAATCACGATTGGATAAAGACGAGACAGGCGATTTGAAGAAATTCATCTTAAATTTCCTGAAAGCATCCGATTTCAATATAGAAGATGTCGTTTTGCATGAAGAGGAGGAAATGATTACACCGGAATTGGAACAATTGATTCAGAATGCCCCTATTGATAAAGAATCTAAGGCTGAAATGCTTAAAAAGGGCAAAATCACAAATACTGAACTGACTTTCAAGCATAAGACAGACGATAAAGTATATGATCTGCCAGAAGAATACGAGTCCAACGGCACCATGAGGTTTTTGGGAATGGCAGTGATATTGAATTTTCTGTTGAAGACCAATCGGTTTGTGTCGATTGATGAAGTGGAAACAAGCATTCATTATGAGTTGTTGGCCTATTTCATAAAAGTGTTTTTGGCAAATAGTAACGGAACATCCCAGATGCTCCTGACAACCCATGACATCAATCTTCTCAACGAGGATTTCATTCGCCGTGATACGATATGGTTCACAGATAAAGACGAACTCGGTGAAACTAAAATTGTGCGTCTTTCATCTTTGGGGCTTCATAAGAATATTTCCCCATATAATGCCTACAAACAAGGGAAATTGGTAAAGTTGCCGTTCTTGGGTAGTCAATACATTAACTTAAACAACTGATGATATGGGGCGAACAGTAACAAAAAGTATCGCGATCATAGGAGAGGGAGAGACAGAATGGTTCTATTTCGATTCTCTGAGGATTGCGTGCCGCTATCCATTCAAGGTTGCGCCGGATTTTCCGCAGCATAGCGACATCAATCATATTCTGAAATTAGTAGAGTCTTATCTGAACAGGCAATATGACTTTATCGTATGCCTGTTTGATATGGATAGGCTGTTTCAATTTCCATCTGAAATGCAGTTGTATCAGAGGGCAAAGAAGAAATATGCCGCAAAGAAATATGCCGGAAAG
>JAJPYV010000312.1 GCA_021204735.1 Prevotella sp. | reverse complement strand
TTAATATGATGTTCTGACGTGTGCGGCGGTTGGAGCGGTGGTTGAGGGGAGAAGAATTAGCGGTGTTTTCTTCCGCCGTTTCGGTTTTTTGAGTATCTTTGCCCTCGTTAACGAGGCCGCGGGTATCAACAATGGACTCTGACCCATCAACGCCAGGAGAGGTTATCGGGTGAATGGCGGCGGTTTCGTTTTCTTCATCAAACATCCCTTTTTCTTTCTGGCTGCGCTCCGTCTCGTATGCTGTAACTACCCATGTTTTTTCCTTCTTCTGAAAAATCCTTGCATAATTAGAGACAATTTCATATCTTTGCCCTTGGAAACAGGAGCACTTTGTGTTTCCCCCTCTATCCGTCGGACGAGACTGGTTCGCTGCTCCCGAACTGGACGTTGAAGACAACTCAGTCGGGGAGGTGATAAGGGTGGGATTATCAACAATCCTGCCCTTTCAATTGAAGATAATTTACAACATTTTTGTTGTTTCCTTACCATTATCAAATTTTTTCCATGCCTTTGCATCCGACTCCTGTTTAGACGGATATTGGCGGGGATTGAGCCTATCCAGAAGTGATGTTTACTTAGGAGTTTATATCGACAATCTTTTTATGCAATTATCTCGTTTTCCAAATAGCCATTGGGTGGTCTTTTATTCGGTTTAGCATATTATCGGGTGTGCCCCATTTACTTGTAAGGTAAATTCTGAAATTTAGTAGTGATAATAACAAAATGAGGGTGTGCCAAAATCTATATTGACACACCCTCGAAAAACATACAATAATGGATTTAAATTTTGATTATATTCCCTCTTAAAACAATGTGAGTGAATAGATATAAATCACTGCTGCGGGCAATGCCATTAAAGAGGAATCAAAACGGTCGAGCATGCCACCATGTCCTGGCAGAATTGAGCCACTGTCTTTAATTCCTAATGTGCGCTTGAATAACGACTCAACCAAATCACCCCATGTCCCGATAACAGCGACAACAAGACCTAAACCGAGCCAAATTGGGATGTTGAAACCAAAGTCAGCACTTTTATCTGCATTCAAATATCCTATTATAACTGCGGCAATCAATACGAATATAACTCCACCGATGGAACCTTCCCACGTTTTTCCAGGAGAAATCCTCGGAAAAAGTTTGTGCTTGCCTAAAAGAGAACCGATACAATAAGCTCCTGTGTCATTGACCCAAAGGAAGATAAACACACTGAGAGGAATAAGATAATTGAATGTTACTGTTCCATCAGCAGTGGCATTAAAAGCAAGGACGTTAATCGTGGAAAACGGAAGAGCGATATACATCTGTCCAAGCATGGTATATGCCCAGTCGTTAATGGCGTTCTTTGTTGTTATATAAAGTTCACTGATAAAAAGATAAATTATCGTAAGCAGATACGGAACAAACACCGCCCCCGTACTTACCATTCCACTGCAATAACCACCCATAGCAAGGAAGAAATATACTCCTGCGACAGTACTGATAAACCTGTTCACCTGAACATTCTCAATATTGTTTACCAAACCACAAAATTCCCACATCGTCAGTCCTGTTACGAGAGCAAAGAGAAACTCCATGGCAATGGGTTTCAGAAAGCAAACCACAATGGCTGCCACAAACAGCACACCAGTAACAGTCCTTGTTATAACATTCTTCATGGGGTGTTTTTATATTATTTATCTTCAGCAGGTTCATCAACGGTAGTCGTTATCGTATCGCTGTATGAATTCTCTGCACTGTTGTCTTCTTTTTTGGAAGTATTTCCCTTTTCCTCCAAAATCTCATCCGAACGACTTACCCACGGACGTTTTCCGAATATCTTCTCAACATCCTCTGCGAAAATCACCTCACGCTCAAGAAGAAGTTCGGCAAGTTTGTTATGACCTTCCTTGTGCTCAAGCAACAAATCCTTCGCACGACTGTATTGCTCATTTATCATCTTGCGCACTTCATCATCGATGATCTTCGCTGTAGTCTCTGAATAAGGACGCTGGAAACTGTACTCATTGTTGTTGTAATAACAAAGATTCGGCAACTTATCGCTCATACCGGCATAAGCAATCATACCGTATGCACTCTTCGTAATCCTTTCAAGGTCATTCATAGCACCTGTCGAGATATGTCCGGTAAACAGTTCCTCTGCCGCACGCCCACCAAGAGTGGCACACATCTCATCGAGCATCTCCTCTTTTGTTGTAATCTGACGCTCCTCTGGCATATACCACGCAGCTCCGAGAGCACGCCCACGGGGAACAATCGACACCTTAACCAACGGGTTGGCATGCTCCAAGAACCAAGAAATTGTGGCATGCCCTGCCTCATGCAATGCGATAGTACGCTTCTCACCCTGCGTCATCACCTTAGTTTTCTTCTCCAAACCTCCGATGATACGGTCAACTGCATCAAGGAAATCCTGCTTTGTTACAAAGGCCTTGTTATGGCGGGCAGCAATAAGAGCCGCCTCATTACAAACATTGGCAATATCCGCACCAGAGAAACCAGGGGTCTGGCGGGCAAGCATATCTATATCCACAGTCGGGTCTGTCTTTACTGGTCTGAGGTGTACATGGAATATCTCCTTGCGCTCATTGAGGTCTGGCAGGTCAACATTAATCTGACGGTCGAAACGCCCTGCTCGCAGCAATGCATTGTCAAGCATATCAGCACGGTTTGTAGCGGCAAGGATAATCACTCCACTATTAGTACCGAAACCGTCCATCTCAGTCAGCAAAGCATTAAGTGTGTTCTCACGCTCATCGTTACCGCCCATGGAAGGATTCTTGCTTCTCGCACGTCCAACAGCATCAATTTCATCAATGAAAATGATACATGGGGCTTTCTCCTTCGCCTGTCTGAAAAGGTCTCGCACACGACTTGCTCCCACTCCCACGAACATCTCTACAAAGTCGGAACCGCTCATGGAGAAGAACGGAACACCTGCTTCACCTGCAACTGCCTTAGCAAGTAATGTCTTTCCTGTTCCCGGAGGACCCACGAGCAATGCGCCCTTTGGGATTTTACCTCCAAGATTAGTATATTTTCTCGGATTTTTCAGGAAATCTACAATCTCCTGAACCTCCTGTTTAGCCCCCTCCTGTCCTGCGACATCCTTGAAAGTGATGTTCATGTCAGTACCCTTCTCATACATCTTCGCCTTGCTCTTACCGACACTGAACACACCACCTCCTCCACTGCTGCCGCCTCCCATGCGCCGCATGAAAAACAACCAGATGATTACGATAAACAATATCGGTGCAATACTGATAAGAAGGTTGACAAAATCATTACCCTTCTTGTTCTCATAATCCAAGTCCCCGGCAAACTTCCCTGCCTCTCGCTCCTTGTCAAGGTATGTCTCCACCTGGTCGGTACTGCCGAACTCCACGCTTACATACGGCTCCTTGCCTGTCTCTTTCGTCCCGGCATTGAACACCTTGCGGATATATTCCGACTTGACGTACATTTTCAGTACGCTCTCATCCTTATTGATAACTACGCGTGAGGCATAGCCATTTTCTACGTATGACTTAAACTCCGCATACGATACTTTCTTGTTAGTACTTCCACTTATTGTGTCACCGCCCATCATATAAACTGCGATAAGTCCGATTATCACGATTATATAAATCCAGTTCATACTGAATTTAGGCATCTTATTATTATTTTTATTCTGTTCCATTCTTTGCTATTTGTCCAACACTATGGAATTAATTCCATTTTGGAGAATACACAAATCAGTCCAAATCAGGAATTTTCGTGAGCTTCGCATCTTCCCAAAGGTTCTCAAGATTATAATAACTGCGTGTTTCAGGCAAGAATACATGCACCATCACGTCAATATAATCCATTGCCACCCACTGCGCATTAGTAAGACCTATCACGTGCACTGGTTTCTCTTTAGCCTCTTTCCTTGCAAACTCCTCTATTGAATCGGTGATTGCCTCTACTTGCTGTGGGGAATTGCCCTGACAAATCACGAAATAATGACAGATTGCGCCCTCAATTCCACTAAGGTCGACAACTGTAATGTCAGACCCCTTTTTCTCTTGAATACCCTTTGTTATCGCCTCAACTAATTTTTGTACTTGCTCCATTAAAATTATGTATAGTTTGTGGCGCAAAGGTACACCGATTT
>JAJPYV010000070.1 GCA_021204735.1 Prevotella sp. | reverse complement strand
GCTTTTGTGTGTCTATATAACTTTTATGTGTATATAACATTTTAAATATATATTACAATGGGAAGAGCATTTGAATATCGTAAAGCTACGAAACTGAAAAGATGGGGGCACATGGCAAAGACCTTTACCCGTCTCGGTAAGCAGATTGCCATCGCCGTTAAGCAAGGTGGACCAGAGCCAGAGAACAACCCATCACTCCGTTCTATCATCGCTACTTGCAAGCGTGAGAACATGCCGAAAGACAACATTGAGCGTGCTATAAAGAACGCCATGGGAAAGGACCAAAGTGAGTATAAGGCTGTTACTTACGAAGGTTACGGTCCTCACGGCATCGCCATTCTTGTTGATACACTTACTGACAATACTACTCGTACAGTTGGTGACGTCCGTTCTGTATTCAACAAGTTCAGCGGTACATTGGGAACTACTGGCTCACTGTCTTTCCTCTTCGACCACAAGTGTGTATTTACTTTCAAGAAGAAGGATGGCATTGATATGGATGACCTTATCCTTGAACTTATTGACTTCAACGTTGATGATGAATTTGATGAGGACGAGGAAGAGGGAACCATCACTATCTATGGTGACCCTAAGAGCTTTGGACAAATCCAGCATTATCTCGAAAGTCAGGGTTTCGAGGATATCGGTAGTGAGTTTACTTATATCCCTAATGACCTGAAAGAGATTTCTGCTGACGCCCGTGCTACAATCGACAAGATGATTGAACGCCTCGAGGACTTTGATGATGTGCAGAGTGTCTATACGAACATGAAACCTGAATAAGGTTAATCATACGAGAAATGTAAGTGGTTAATGATTAGGACATTATACCTAATACATTAACCTTTTTCTTTAATACAAAATAACTTATATGAAAAAGATAGCATACAAAACACACGGTACTTGCAGTACAGTAATTAATCTTGAAGTTGGTGATGATAACCGCATCAAAAATGTTTATTTTGTTGGTGGCTGCGACGGCAACCTTAAAGGCCTTTGCTCATTAGTTAGGGGAATGAAAATCGAGGATGTCAAGCAACGCCTTGATGGTATTCGTTGCGGTGTGAAAAGAACCAGTTGCCCCGACCAACTCTGCCGTGCCATCGATGAATTGATGAATAACGGCAAATAACACAAAGCAGAATTGTCACTTTAGCAAAATTGCATTTTTAATTATTATTTTTTAAATTGCGAAAAATCGGAGATTTTTCGCAATTTTTTCCCCGTTTCTGTCATTGGTATTTTATCCACCGAAATGTACTGTCGTGGTTGCCAATATTTAGGCAAAACACATTCGCATATCTCACGAATATTTTCAATGTCTTGGGATTGCACTACGAGCACCACTATCTCACCGAATTTGTGGTCTGATTTCTTTGTAATCATGAAAGGAGCATTCAGATACCCGTTAAGTTTATCTTCCACCTCTTCCATCTGAATTTTTATTCCGCCACTATCTATCACGTTATCTTTACGTCCAATTACACGAAATCGATAACCATCAGGAGCAATCTCTACGATGTCATTTGTAACCAATCGTTCTGAGCATACTAATGGTGCATCAATAATAAGACAACTGTCCTTATCAAGACTTATACTTACTCCGTTTAATGGAGTATACCATTCATCCGATTCTCTCCCACTCATCCGTCTCATAGCTATATGTGACAGGGTCTCTGTCATGCCGTATGTACTCCACACAGCATTGGGGAAATCCTTTAATTCTGCTGCCAACTGTTCATCAATGGCTCCACCACCAATTATCAGATTTCTGATTCTTCTCAATATTTCACGCTCTTGCGGCTCTTGTATACTGTTTATCACTTGTATCGGAACCATAGCAGCAAACACGGGAGCTGTGGACAGATCTTTCAATGGATGGCCTGATGGCTCAACACATATAAGATTCAGATTGCGAATTATGGAACGAACTACAACCATCTTTCCTGCTATATAGTCCAACGACATACACAACAATGCAGTATCACCTGGTTTCAAACAGAGGAAATCACATGTCATTCGTGCGCTCGCCTTCATCCTCGACTTTTCCGCCTTGATAATTTTTGGAACGCCAGTGGAACCACTTGTACGCACCAACACATAATCCGAGCTATCATTCCACTCTGTTAGAAACTCATGCAACTTATCTTTAAACGGCATATTCTTCCCATAATAAGTCTGTAATTGATTTAAATGGCATACATCGATAATGATAATTGCCTCTAATGTCTAATTTTTCACGGTATTTTGGGATATTTCTTGAAATCTGGCTTTCGCTTTTCAAGAAATGCCCTGCCGCCTTCTTGTGCCTCATCCAAGAAATAATAAAGCATCGTCGCATCACCAGCGAGTTCTTGTATGCCCGCCTGTCCGTCAAGTTCTGCATTCAATCCTGCTTTTATCATTCGCAAGGCAAGTGGACTGCGTTCCATCATAGTTTCCGCCCATTCCACACATGTATCTTCAAGTCTTTCAAATGGCACAACGGCATTTACCATTCCCATACGTTCCGCCTCTGCTGCTGAATACTGGCGGCACAAAAACCATATCTCACGGGCTTTTTTCTGTCCTACGATACGGGCAAGATATGACGCCCCAAAACCTGCATCAAATGATCCCACTTTTGGACCTGTCTGACCAAAAATAGCGTTTTCACTTGCAATTGTCAGGTCACACATCAGGTGAAGCACATGTCCTCCTCCAATAGCATAACCATTTACCATGGCAATGACTGGCTTTGGCAACGAACGGATTTGTTTTTGTACATCAAGCACATTCAGTCGTGGTACGCCGTCCTCGCCTACATATCCACCACGGCCTTTTACATGCATGTCTCCACCCGAGCAGAACGCCTTGTCACCAGCACCTGTCAGTATCACGACATTGATGTCTTGTGCCTCACGACAATAAGCAAATGCCAGACTCATTTCCCATGTCGTTTTTGGTGTAAACGCATTGCAATAACGGGGACGGTTGATTGTTATTTTGGCTATGCCATTATATTCTTCAAATAATATCTCCTCAAATTTTCTTATTTCTTTCCATTTCCTCTTTTCCATAATACTATTTTTATATTAATGTTCTACATACAAGAAAATACATGGTAATACCCTAATGCTTGTTCAGTTCTCTATCTATTAGTCCATCCATTGGGGCTTTCAAAATTGTTTTGACTGCATAACCTTCACTTTCGGCAACTTCCACAAAAAGTTCTTTATAATAATAGGCAATGCTGCCAACCGCTCCGACAGGAAAATCCTTACAGTTGTATTGCTTTACGTTGCGTTGGAAAAAATTCCTAAAATTCTCTTTTACCAATGTCCTTATTTCTTCAATATCCAGATGTTTGTATATATATAACGACATACTTGCAAGAAATCGATTTGCGAATGGTTCACGATAAACTTTATTTATAACCTCCGACAGAGTCAAACCTGTTCCATAATAAAAATCGTAGCACAATGCTTCAGGTAATGCACCTTTAAATAATGCATTTACAAACAGTTTACCTAATACTGCACCACTTCCCTCATCTCCTAAAATATATCCTAATGGTGGTATATTTGAAACGATATCTTTTCCGTCATAAAGGCATGAATTAGAACCAGTTCCAAGAATACATGCAATGCCTTCCTCGTCCCCAAACAAGGCTCGTGCTGACGCAACTATATCGCTTTTTATCTCAATAACTTCGGCATTCTTGAAATATTGTGAGAATATATCGCTCATCAGTGGTCTCACCTCATCCCTACAACCTGCGCCATAAAAATTAATCTCATGCACAGCATCAATATCAGCTATTTCTTTCAGTAACTCATCAGCCAAAACACCTTCTATTACAGTTCTATCCTGCAATGAGGGATTTATGCCCTGACAGCTAAACCGCCTCACGACATTCCCCTTATCAACTAAGCACCAGTCAGTCTTGGTACTTCCACTGTCAGCTATCAACTTCATATATATAAATAAAAAGACCCACCCTGAACGCGCTATTCTTATGGGAAGCGGGGTGAGTATGTTGTTGCAAATATATGAATATTTTTTCTAACGCACAATTTTATAGCAGTTTTTTCAATAGCATTTCAATATTGAATGTTCACTCTAAAATAATAAAAGATGTGCGATGTTTTATTC
>JAJPYV010000135.1 GCA_021204735.1 Prevotella sp. | reverse complement strand
AGCCTCTGGTGCTCCCACTTTTGATAATTATGAAGTGTACCCCATAATTATAGATTATGATGATAAAAATAAAGATAAAAAACGTACTGTTGATTTGTTGAAAAACTATGCAGAAGTACATGATGCAGCTTTCATGCGTCATAGTCAAACGAGTAATCTTATGGGGCAGGCACATCAATTCTTTGCTGCCAAGCTTCGAGATATTGTCAACAATTACGTTTTCCCTTTCATACAAGCGGGGGAAAATATAAAGTTCCGTAACTATGTTGGCTATGACAGTTTATCAGGAGACACATTAATGACTAAAACTCTTCTTGAAAGCCTATATGACAAATCTAATAGAGCCGACACGGAACTCAATCTTAATATGGATGTTGGATTTAAGGGGAACCCGAATATTGGCAGTGTGGTGTTTCATGCTATAAATATTACAGAAAAATTTGGAGATTTTCTGACTCTGTTTAATCCGGATGCAGGCGATAAGGTTGTAGTAATTGGCTCATTGTTTGGCGGAACCGGTGCGGCAGGCATCCCCGAGATAGTTAAAGCGATATACCCGAAGAGTAATGGCAGAAATACAGCGACGATACTTGTGCTTCCTTATTTTGCACCGAAAGATAATAATGACCCAGATAGAGCGATAAAGGCGTATCGTTTCAATTCTAAAACGAAGGCTGCACTGAATTTCTACAAAGACTCTGAGTTAATGAATAAGATTGATAAAATTTACTATGTGGGCGACCCTTATCCAACAGTGGTACCCTATTCTGAAGGGGGAGACACTCAAATTAATAACGCCAATATAGTGGAATTAATCGCTTCTATGATGATTGAGCATTATGTAGCCGATAGAGATCCTGTAATGAAAGAATTTAAATTCTCGCCAGATGCAAACATCATTGTCACTCCAGGCGATCAGAACGCACAGCGCCTTTTTATTAAGGACTTTGATAATATATCGATAAGCTACGTGTTGCTCCCTATGGTCAGACTTGCCATTGCATTGAAGTTTTTCCACGATGAAATCTATTCAAAAAAAGCACGAGAACGCTCTTTCTTTAAATACTTGGGCCTTGAAAATGCCGTGGTTCCCAATGCAACTGGCGGCAATAATAAGCTAAGAGTTCTGTGTAATGCTTTAGAGCAATTCTACCATAAATATCAAAGCTGGCTCAAAGAGCTGGATTTTGATGGAAATGACGAAGTGCCTATGAATTCACACCGTTTGGGTATTTGTGATATGACACGAAGATCTTTTACCGATATAATACTTAAAGAAGTGAGAAATGGCGTTAGTAGGGAAGTGCCAACATTTGTGCAAAGGCTTGGACAAATTATGGGCTCATCCAATAATAATACATTGGGTACTAATAATTTATTAACATTTATGGATAGATACTTTGACAGTCATTATGACAACACAAAAAATGCCCTTAAAGTCGGCCACGAACCCGAATGGACTTTTGCCGACATATTGTATTTGTCATCAAAAGAGGGTTTAGACAAATTATCAACTAATTAATCCGATTACAATCATGCCTAATAGAAACTTTTTTACTAATGAAATTCCAAGTAAGGCTATAAACGCCTCTAACAACTATGGAATAATAAGTGGTACTATTAATCCCGCAGATATTAGTGATGGACTCACCGAAAGAGGTCCCGGTTTAGGTAAGTTGGGTTCATCCATGCCGACTCCCCTGGCTCGTCTTTTTCTTTTTTCGGCAGCACTTAGAGAAGTAAACACACTTCAGGCACAGAACGCCCAAACGGGACATGTTGGAACAAGAAATGTTAATGGAGAACTCGAGCCCACCCCCTATCATGACCTCGTAGGTGAGTTGCTTGATATGCTTGAGTTCATATTCAAATTTGGCAACGAGCCTGAATTTCATGTTCAGCAGTGGAATATGGACACCGAATGTAGAGCGTTAGAGGCATCCAGACACGTTGCTCATAAAAATCTCGCTTCCGCACTTCGTTCGGCTTTTGAATTTGGAGTGCTACAAAATATACCAATTTATCTTTTTAAATGGAATGATGATGTGATAGGAGGTTCTTCGCCGGTATCCTTGGTCTATACATCAGCCAACTTGGGAACTGTCCTACAGGAGGGGCATCTCCGTTTCACAGGCGATGCGGGTAACCGATTATTCGCATACGAAGCTACTCCTTTACATAAAAGAAGTGCATCCTTTCAAGAATATCTTTTCCGCTTGTTGCATACAGATCTTCCTGCCGTAGGAGTTAACATTCCTCTTGCCCAACTATCTCAATACATTCAAGACAGTGCGACCAATTATGACATACTTGGGTTGTATAACGCTGTCCTTCAAAATCCCTCGAATTATACGAACGTTAGATTGCTGCAAACGCGAGGGGCTAATGTTAACGTGGCAGGAGTTCAGTTGCGAGTATTTGAGCATATTATAAGTGTAGATAATTCTGGTTATATTTTACAGCCGACTGTAAACTACTATCAGCATGGTGGCGCAAATGTAAAAACTCCCATGATTCTTACAGAAAATGGCATAGTCGGACTTAACTATGCTGATAATCGTGCATGGAATCCACAGAGTGACCATATTGATTCAGCTTTGCCTACCGATATCAACCTGCGTACTTTGCCTGGATTTGGTAGTAGAATGAGATATCCATTCTTAACGGCAAATGACTTTTTGGAGGAGAAAGTCATAGAGGTGAGCTATGAAATCAACAGGAAAAAGTTCTTCACCGGCTGTGCTAAAGATATAACATTTCTCCTGCCGCTGAAGAAGGCATTCTTTGAATACTTCAGCCCAGCAGATCTCTATAGAGCTGATGGAACTTATACTGATATGCTAAAAGTGGAATATGACGAAAACCATAATAAGTTGAAAATTGAACTGAATCTCCCCTTAGTTAACGGAAATAGAATAAGTTTGGTTAAAACTTACGATACTTCAGATACAAGTGGAGAGAAACTCAACTGCTATGATGGTAATAATACTTTTGATTTCGCTGTTTTCCCATTCTATCGGTTAGAACCAGACAGCGGGCACAATGTGTATAACGTGATGGTTGGAAGGACTTTGCAGCAAGTGGACATGAGTTTTTACGAACCTTCATCAGCTGGAGGCACTGCGAAAGTGCCATCACGGAAAGAACGGCGCACAAATGAGGCGGCATCCCTTTCTACTGACCATATACGCGTGAGAGGCGCGTTCAGCTATATTGAACTCATCGTTCCTGATGGGCAATGCGGGAGTGTCGGTGCGCTTGCAATCCCTATTTTCACCAAGGTAGATTCGGATCGTACACATGCAGAGAAAGACTTCTTTTTCGGCATAGATTTTGGTACGACAAATACCCACGTGACTTATGTTGGAGTAAACCCAGGAAATGGATTCACATTAAATGATATTGAAGCCTTTGACTACAATGACAGTGATTCGCAGATGGTAGTATTTAATAATGAACAGGGAACACGTGAATTTGGAACATTTACAACTGCATTAAACCGGGAAATGGTTCCTGCAGAAATAGGTCAGAACAGCGTTAAGTTCCCCATGCGCACTGCGACGTATCAAGTCTCAGGAATACCGCTTAAACTAGAGATGTTCTTCAATACGAACATCGGCTTCAATTATGGAGAAGACATATCCAAGTCCAAATACTACAAGACGAACATCAAATGGGATAGATTTGACGAGTTTGCCAACCAAAGAATGAGCTCTTTCTTTGCCCAAATGCTTTGGATGATGAAGAACAAGAGTGTTTTAAACAGAGGTTCGGACACATTCAAACTTGTCGTTACCTACCCCATTTCTATGCGTCCCGGTGACTATAGAAACTTTCTCGACGCGTGGGAAAAGGCAAAAAATGAAGTGCAGTGTAATGTGGAAATCAGCTTTCGCACTGAAAGCGTAGCTCCTTACTACTCCTATTTAGCCAGTTTGAATTATGGCACCCCTTATGCTAATATGGACATAGGTGGAGGAACTACCGATATACTATATGTTAAACCTGAAAGTAACGAAACATTGGTGTGCTCCGCGTTTTTTGCCGCAAATGATCTTTGGAATGATGGCGTTAACGCAGAAACGCTAAAAGAAAACGGCTTTATACAATACTATAAGGCTGGTCATGTCCAATT
>JAJPYV010000398.1 GCA_021204735.1 Prevotella sp. | reverse complement strand
ATGAAGACTTCCTCGCGTGGATGCGCCGTTGCACACGTCATGCAATATGGATTTGCAAACCGATAATGAAGAGCAAACGAAGAAGATAAACTTAAACGTTAACACGGAACTATGAGAAGGAGCAAATACGACAATGGCGACAACCCTACGGAAGATAATCCTATGGATGAGCTTTCATACATCGAAATGAATTCGTAACCATTAATTGGTTTGGACTCTATATCTGGTTATTGAGCTTTCATCTTTGAGGATTCAATAACCATATTTTGATGCCTTAGCCTTCTGTCATAATCCATAGCAGTCTTAACATTTTCAATCCATTCGTCTCCATTCGTAATTTGAATTGTATCCATCGCCTTGCTTATATAGTAAGAAAGAGATCCATACCAAATATTTGTTTGCACATCCCGTACCTCACGATTTTGCTGATAAGAACGACAAGCTTCGAGATAAGTTACAGGTGAGTCCGTGTTTTTTGATTCAACCGTAAAGTAGTCATTGGATGTCGAATTCGTATCTGGGGAATAATATTTCCCCGAAGGTGAGAATCCGTCACGTATCCCTCGAACATGGTCATTGTCTCCACGTGATGCAGTACCGGAATGGCATGCATCAAGAACTACGTATAAGGTACCTTTTTCTCCCAATCGTTCACGAATATTTGAAAAGAATCCATTCAAAGTATCATCAATCAAATGATTTTCTCCCTCATACACTCCTATCTGAAATTTCATTTTTGCATCAACCGGAATAAGTGCTTCATCCCATCCATCCTCTTCATCACCATTTTGGTCCTCAACAGGCTGTCCATGCATGGAAAAATGAATATAGACCAAGTCCCCTGGTTTACATGACGTAGCCAGATTTGACAATGATGCTATAATGTTTTTATAAGTAGCTTGAGCGTCCACCAAAGAATCTACTTGGAATCCTTGGTGAGAGAACTTGGGAGCCAACATGCGAACATCATTTGCACCGCTAATATTTGCCCACTCGTCGGGGTTTTCCATAGCATTCCCGTAATCAGAGATGCCTATAAGCAATGCGCGTTTCGTCTGTGCATAACTATTAATAGGAATAGAAACGCCGAGCAGGACTATAAATATCAATTTATTACTCAGTTGTGACATTATTGTTTGAAACTTCATATAAACAATTTTCATAATCTAACAATATTACTACGTTAATTGTGCACGAAGTTACATAGATTTATCGCATTTCAAATGTTTTTTGCAAAATATTTACATATTGAACGACAGATATTTCAGAACATATCCGTTCAGTAATTCAGAATTTAGAGAACTGTACGATTACGTTATAACACGATTTTTCGATATACCCATTCTCCCGTCACTGGCAAATAGCTACCTTCTTTTGGATTAAAATAAGGGCTTTGGTATCTTCTTCCCATATAAAATCAGTTTAATGCATCCAATAACAAAAAAGCCGCCCAGTAATCAGGTTCTTTAAATCGTTCAATTTTTCTGACGGATTCTTGTGCATGAGACAAAGCATCATTTTTTGATTCTCCATCAAGAATACCTTGATAAAACCGAGTCATCAATATGCAAGTAGCCTCGTCATCTACTTCCCATAAAGACATCAAAATTGTATTTGTACCAGCAAGTTTGAACCCTCTTTGAAGACCAAACACGCCATCGTCAGTTACATCACCTAAACCAGTCTGGCAAGCAGAAAGAGTAACTAAATCAACATTACTCAAATCTAATTTTGATATTTCAAATGAAGTCAGTATTCCATCTTCATCAGTTTTCTTTTGCTGGGTTAAACCTTCATATGCTCCACTAAGTTCCAATCCAGAACGCAATAATGCCGTCCCTGCTACCCCAATAGGATTACTCCGGGAAAAAAGATACTTTCCATTACTAACTTTGTCATCAATTGACCAATAAAAACCATGTGTTGCAAAATGCAATATAGTGACAGACTTTCCATCTAATGCTGAGATTGTTGATTCAACTCCGTCATCTCCCATAAAAAGAGTAGTATCATATTGGTGGTCATCAAACATTTTCTGTATAGAAATAACCTCGTCTTTTGTTTTTGGCAAATAGTTAAAACTCAGTCCTGAACGTATCATTTCTTCTTCCTTTTGCTCAGGTAATTCCGCCTGTGAACTTTGATTCTTCATATAGTTTAGCCCTCCGTATAAAACTATTTTTTTTATAACATCCCCTCTGGGCCTATTTGCCATTAGTTCACGTGTAGAGCTAAGTCTATATAATTTCCATTTCTCATTAGCGCGAACACCTTGGTCATCTATGATATACTCAATGGCAATGTTGTTAAGAATTCCTTCCGCTGAAAAATAAACACTTTTCGCATTGCCTAATCCATACTTTTCCAAAACGCCCCAGATAATTTTGTATAGTTTTGGATTATTGTACTCGTAAATGTTGTCTTCAATAAAGAATGAACCAAGTTCTTTGTCATTAAAAAGGTCTATAACACGGGGAGGTAATCCGTGCTGAAGTATGGCCGCAGCATAGCTATTACAATCCTGAGTCGCATAAGTGAAAAACTCTACAGCTACTTCATCATATCCCAATTTGTTTGAAATATCAGTCCAATCAACATCGATGAAATCCATTGCTACATTAGAAGATGATATCTTCTCCAAAATCTTTCGCTGCCTATAATTAATGGCTCCATTGATATTTAATCTTTCGTCACTTGATAATGGAGAATTAAGTCGCTCTTTATATTGTGAAATTTCTTGTTGTAGATCCGAAATTTCCAGATCATTCAATTCTGAGATTGCTTTGGATATTAAGTTTGAACTATACAATAGAAAAGCTTTCTTTAATAGCAAGCAGTTATAAATCAGTTTACTTATACTGGGGCTACTTATGTTGTTGTTGTTCAAATACATGAAATTCGATAACATTGGCTGCAATACAGACCATAACCGTTCTCTATCATCTACGTTTATCGAAAATAAATTTTGCTTTGCAAAATTTTTGATTTTTCCATACAAATCCACATTCACATTGTATGAGGAGTCATGTTGACCAGCTGCATAATACATAGATGATAACCAACTTTTAAATTCCAGCGATTTAAGATCGTTTATTTTTAGTTGTTCCCGTATATTTATTGCTTCTTTTAAATATTCTATTCCTTGGTTTTGTCCGACATTGGTATATGCATCCCAAGCCATAAAGGCTAAATTGTCTGAATATTCGAGAGAAATCTTACCATACAATTTCTTTGACAATTTTAAACATTGTTGCTTTAATTGTCTTCTTATTACTTTATCATCTGTCTGGCTAGCTAAACGATTTAGAGCTAAGTAATATGAATTACTATTCTTTCCATACACGGACTCAAATATCTTCAATGCCTCTTTGTTGTACTGCAAAGCCTGTTCTTTTCGTCCGGTGACAGACAAGAGCATTGACATATTTAGTAAAGACTGAGCATAGTCGGGGCTTTTATCTCCAGAACGAGCTTTATCGAATTCTACTACCTTCTTACTGTATTCAATAGCTTTGTCATAATCATCAAGTTCGCCGTAAATATGTGAAAGCTTATCGTAATAGTCAATTTTGGCTACAGAACTATTGTCAAGACTGTTTACCATTTCATACATATTTTCACACATTGCTATAGATTCACTATACATGCCTTGGTCAAAATATAAGCTTGATTTCGCAAGAAGAGCAGAAATATAGTCTTCTTCGTAATTTTTTTTGTTATATGTAATTTCAATGCATCTTTCTATTAGTCGCATAGCTTTAGGAAAGTCTTGTTGAGTATGCGCTATAGAATACATTGAATAAAGGGTTGAAAATAGCTCAGCATTATCCTTGCCATAAATTCTCTCACCAAGGCTTAATGCCAACTCGTATAAATGAAGTGCTTCTTTATATGAATTTGTATTTTTTTTGTAATCAGCCATAGTTTTCAAGCATATCTCGTATTCACGGGAATTTTTATCCGGATAATTCTTGATAGATGATTCTAATAACGATACGTACATGTTAGCACTTTCAACATCTCCCATTAGCAGATAATTTGCATATAACCGAGCATAACAGTATGCAAGATATTCGCCATCAAGTGATTCCCATGCATCTACTGCTTTCAGAAAATACTTTGTGGACAATTTGATAT
>JAJPYV010000147.1 GCA_021204735.1 Prevotella sp. | reverse complement strand
ATGTCAACAGAATATGCGTTGTTCTGTATGTCGCTACTTTCAGTGGATAAAATTATCGCACTTTTCTTTGCCGTGTTGAAACCTATCAGGTCAAGTACTACCCACTTGCCCTGCGTCAACTGCTTTATCTGCTTGCCTGTTGTGTCAAATAGATACAAATGATTGTAGCCGTCCTTCTCGCTCTGCATAATAAACTTACTGCTGTCCCACGGCAAAAAAGTGATTGGGTTCATCGGATGCACGTACTTGTCGTTATGCTCTTTATACAGTGTTTCCTGCTTCGCTCCGCTCTCTGCATCGTAACTTACAAGTTCCATGTCTGTTTGGTCGCGGTTCAACTCAATCATGTAGATTTTCTTGCTGTCCGGGCTCCACGACACGTTTGTAAAATATCTGTCTGTCGGATCCCCCGCATCAAGGTATATTGTCTTGCCTGTATTCAGGTCATACACGCCCACTGTAACCTTATGACTCGTTTCTCCTGCCATCGGATATTTTATCGGATCTTCCGTAGCAATTCTTGTGTCAATATCTACCAATGGATAGTCGCTCACCATACTCTGATCCATGCGGTAGAATGCCAACTTCTGCCCATCAGGACTCCAGAATGTGCCTTTATAAATCCCAAACTCGTCTCTGTGCACGCTCTGCGCATATACTATTTCCTTACTGCCATCAGTAGTGAGTTGCTTTGTATTTCCTTCGGAATCGGTAACATATAGGTTATTGTCTTTTACGAAAGCTACGGCTCTCGACTGTGCGTTCCATTCTTCGTTTGTCTCGCCTACCCTGCTCTGCCGCCATACTAATTGTTTTTCCTTGAAATCTATCAATACTCGCTCTGTCTTGGTCTTGGCTAATATTAATGACTGGTCTGGATATGGGAACATTGCGGAAAACAGACTGAGTATCTTCTCACTCTCGGCTATACCGCCCCACTCGTTCAGATCATCAGCACTGAACATTTTTCTTTCCTCTCCAGTTGCCTTATCCACAAGCATACATTCGTCAACATCTGTCCTTATAAGTTCATCGCCCCACCACGACAGATACCTGTTTTCGGGTGTCATGTTATGGTAATTCTTCCCTCCGAAATTCAAGTCTTCGAGGGTGAACTCTCTTGTCTGTGCGTATGTACTCATTACTGTTGCCAACATCAGCAGTAGCATTAACTTGTTCGTTCTTATCATGTGCTCTTATTTAATCGTCAAATCGTCTTCCTTTCTTGCCATATCCCTTCTTGGAATAGTCCTTGCTGCCGCCATATCGCTTGCTGTTGCCTCTGCCTCCTCCACGACGGTCGTCATTACGGTTTCTTGAGTCTCTTCGGTCATCCCAATCACGCCTGCGCCCTTCACGCATACTGTTGTCTCTTTCTTCCTTGAATGAGATACCATGAAACTTGAACGTGCGTATGTCGCCTGCCTCGTTTTCTTCTTCCTCGTCCATGCGCTTCTTGAACTCTCCTCTGTTCTTCTTGAAACGGTGCTTTTCTGCCATTGCACGCTTTTCCTCATCGGTCTTCAAGATGTTGCCCTCGCCACGGAAATCCTTCAACCGCCCCTCGAAAATCTGGTACTTGCGCAACTCGCATTCCAACGATCCGTTGTAGAGTGGTATCTTTATCGATGGCTTCAACCCAATTTGGTCGAAACATTCCTGACGGTAACTGAGCACCCATGCTTCGTTGTCCTTGAACTGATGTTTCAATGTCTCGCCTATCATCTTATATGTTCCCAACAGGTCGGGCGTGGATATGCGCTCTCCGTACGGGGGATTGGTTATCAAAATTGACTTTTCCTTCGGCTGCTTGAAATCCTTGAAGTCGCCTTGTGCCACGGTGATGTCTTTAGTCATTCCTGCTGCCTTAACATTCAGATTAGCTTTCGACACGCAAGAATAGTCGATATCATATCCATAAATATGATGTGCAAACTCTCGCTCCTGTGAATCATCATTGTATATCCTGTCAAACAGTTCCTCGTCAAAGTCATGCCATTTCTCAAAAGCGTATTCCTTCCTGAAAACTCCTGGGGCTATATTCCGGGCTATCAGGGCTGCCTCTATAAGAAGTGTACCTGAACCACACATCGGATCAATAAAATCGGTATCTCCCTTCCAACCTGTCATAAGTATTATTCCAGCTGCCAATACTTCATTTAACGGGGCTTCCACTGATTCTTGCCTATACCCTCTGCGGTGCAAACTCTCGCCACTGGAATCTAAGGATAACGTACAGTGGTATTCGGCTATGTGCATGTTCAACCTGATGTCTGGATTTGTAACGGATATGTTTGGTCGCTGCCCTGTATTCTCCCTGAACTGGTCTACTATCGCATCTTTTACTTTGTATGACACGAATTTCGAGTGTCTGAACTCGTCGGAGAATACCACTGAGTCAACGGCAAAACTTTCTTTCGGGTCTATATATTTGCTCCAGTCAATGGCTTTTACTTGCTCGTAAACCTCATCTGCGGAGTTTGCCTTGAAATGCTTTATCGGCTTCAATATCCTTATCGCCGTATGCAACTGGAAATTTGCCTTGTACATCATCTCCTTATCTCCAGTAAACGACACCATACGGCGACCTATCTGTATGTTGTTTGCACCTATTTGTGTCAGCTCTTGTGCCAAGACAGGCTCTAAACCCATAAAGGTCTTGGCAATGAGTTCAAATTCTTGTTCCATTTATGTATTTAGTTGATTTTGTTCTCTTGATTATTTCCTAATCTTACTTACGTCTGTGCTAATTTTTAACTTTTAATTTTTTATTTTTTATTTGAAAAATCACAGATTTTACAGTCTCCATTTATTTGTACAAATATATTTTGCAAATTTAAACCTTTTATCATTATAATCAAAATTTTTCTCCTTTTTCTTTGACTTTCATTGCCTTGGATAGTTTTTTTACTATTTTTGTATGATATTCTCACACATCACCAAATCTTAATATTATGAATAAAGAAAACGACATATCAGAATTTGAGAAACTAAAAGCCTCAGCAGAGCAAGGAGATGCAAAAGCACAATATGATTTAGGTATATGCTATTACTTAGGGGATGGCTGTAGTCGTAACTATAAGAAAGCCATTAAATGGTGGACTTTACTGCCGAACAAGGTGATGAGGATGCTATAGAAACGTTAATTGAAATAGAATAAACTAAAATATACCTGCAAAAGGCTCAACTTTTCTCAGGCTTTTTTAAATCCAGGCATACTGCACGCCAAGCAAATTCTCAAGCAAAATCGAACTTTTAACTTTTAACTTTTAACTTTTAACTTGAAAAATCTCCGATTTTTCACTACCTTTGCACCCGATTTAAGGTATTAGTTATGCAGAATATCAGAAACATAGCGATTATTGCCCATGTAGACCATGGCAAGACGACGCTCGTGGACAAGATGATGCTTGCCGGAAATCTGTTCCGTGAAGGACAAAAAATGGGCGATCAAGTGCTCGACAGTAACGACCTGGAACGGGAGCGTGGTATTACTATCCTTTCTAAAAACGTCTCAATCAACTGGAAAGGAACGAAAATCAACATTATTGACACCCCGGGGCACTCCGACTTCGGAGGCGAGGTGGAACGTGTACTTAACATGGCTGACGGTTGCCTGCTGCTCGTGGATGCCTTCGAGGGTCCTATGCCGCAGACGCGCTTCGTGCTCCAGAAAGCCCTGCAAATCGGACTGAAACCTATCGTGGTGGTCAACAAGGTGGATAAACCCAATTGCCGCCCAGAAGAGGTTTACGAAATGGTGTTCGACTTAATGTTCTCTCTGAATGCTACAGAGGATCAGCTTGACTTCCCCGTTGTCTATGGCAGTGCAAAACTTGGTTGGATGGGCGAGGACTACAAAATTCCTACCAACAACATTACTTATTTGCTTGACAAGATTGTTGAAGTAATCCCCGCCCCTCGTGTAATCGAAGGCACACCACAGATGCTCATCACAAGTCTCGACTATTCCAACTATCTTGGGCGCATCGCCGTAGGACGTGTTCATCGTGGCACTCTCTCCGAAGGCATGAACATCACAATAGCTCACCGTAACGGAACTCATGAAAAGACTAAAATCAAGGAACTCCATACTTTCGAAGGCATGGGCCACGTGCGCACTAAGTCTGTCAGCAGTGG